>NZ_JBQCIE010000024.1:0-48197 GCF_051954055.1 Humibacter sp.
GCGAAGCGATCGCGATCGACGGAAAAGACCTGCACGGGGCGAAGAACGGCAACGGGTCCCGGGTGTTCCTGATGGCCGCGATCACCCACGACACCGGGTGCGTGATCGGGCAGGAATCGATCGGTGAGAAAACCAACGAGATCCCGCACTTCGCTCCACTGCTGGACCAACTCGGCGACCTGACCGGAAGAGTGGTCACCGCCGACGCGCTGCACACCCAGCACGAGCACGCCCAGAGCCTGCACGAACGCGGCGCGCACTACGTGTTCACCGTCAAAGGCAACCAACCCGGCCTCCGCGACCGGATCGCAGCCCAGACCTGGTCATCTCGCCCCGTGCAGCACACCGTGACAGAGAAAGGTCACGGCCGTATCGCCACCTGGTCCATCACCTGCCAGGCCGCGCAAGACTGGATCGGATTCCCGCACGCCGCCCAGACCATTCGCCTCACCCGCGACCGCGTCGAGCTCCGCACCGGCGAGACCACCCGAGAAAGCGTCTACGCGATCACCTCCCTCACACCCCACCAGGCGTCACCGGCCCGCCTGGCCGCCCTCATCCGCGGACACTGGACCATCGAGAACCGACTGCACTGGATCCGCGACGTCACCTTCGACGAAGACCGATCACAGATCCGCACCGGCAACGCACCCCGCCTCATGGCCACGATCCGAAACCTCGCGATCAGCATCCACCGCCTCACCGGCGCCACCAACATCGCCGCCGCCACCCGAGCCGCCATGCGCAACCCAGAAACCACACGACACCTCACCGGACTTTAGGAAAGCCCTGCAAATCGCGGGCGGGCACGGCTCAGGATGCCCGCGAGCACGTCGCGCACAGGCCGAAGACGTCGACGATGTGACGGGCATCCGTGAAGCCGTGGTCCGAGGCGACGCGTTGCGCCCACTGCTCGACGTCGTCTGCGGCGATCTCGACGGTGAGCCCGCAGCGCCGGCAGATCAGGTGGTGGTGGTGCCCGCTCGTCGTGCACGCACGGTAGAGCGCCTCGCCGTCCGGGGACTGTAGCGAATCCGCGTCGCCCTCCGTCGCGAGATCCGCCAGCGCACGGTACACGGTCGCCAAGCCGATCGACGAACCGTGGTCGCGCAGCTCGTTGTGCAAGCTCTGCGCGCTCACGAAGCCCTCGTTGGTGGCCAGCGCCTCACGCACCGCCTCGCGCTGCCAGGTATTTCGCTTCATGACCCAACCTCCAGAACGGGCGCGCGCACTGGCATCCGCTTGCCGCTCACGCCCCTACGCTTGCGGCGCCACGCGATCACGCGGCACACCAGGTAGATGAGGAACGAGATCGTCGTGACGTAGGGGCTGATCGGCACGGATCCGCCGAGCGCGAGCATGATGCCGCCGACCATCGACACGACGCCGAACACCACGCTGAGGAGAGGCACGACCAACGGCGAGGACGACACCTTGAGCGCGGCAGCTGCGGGGGTGACCAGGATCGACAGCACCAGCAACGCCCCGACGATCTGCACAGAGACCGCGACGGCGAGACCGAGCAGCAGCATGAAGACGATCGAGAGCGTGCGGGTCGGAACGCCGCGGGCGGCGGCCACGTCGGCATCCAGGCTGGCGAACGTCAGCGGACGCCACACCACCAGGAGCCCGGCGAGCACGACGACCGAGATCACCAGCAGCGCGCCGATCTGCGGGTTGTCGATGGCGACGATCTGCCCGGTGAGCAGGCCGAACTTGTTGGCGGAGCGTCCCGGGTAGAGGGCGAGGCACAGGATGCCCAAGCCCAGGCCGAAAGGCATCAACACGGCCGTGATGGAGTTGCGTTCGCGCGCCCGGGAGCCGAGCAGCCCGATCAGCAGGGCGGCGATCAGCGATCCGACGAGGGATCCCTGCACCACCCCGACCCCGAGCAGCAGCCCGGCGGATGCCCCGGCGAACGACAGCTCGCTGATGCCGTGCACCGCGAACGCCATATCGCGCGACATGACGAAGACGCCGATCAGTCCGCCGACGAGGCCCAGCATGGCCCCGGCCAGGATCGAGTTGTGCAGCAGCACCACGAGCTGCCCGTAGTCGGTGAAGTTGAAGATCTGACTCCACCAGCCGGTGGCGTCCGCGTGGATCATCGCCCCACCTCCTCGAAGACGTCGTGCTCGTCGTGATGCGGATCGTGGTGCTCGTCGTGATGGGCGTGAGATCCGTCGGGGTGCGCGCCGGGAGCATCCGAGGTCCCGACCACGACGATGCGGCCACGAGTACGGATGACGTCGACCGGCGAGTCGTACAGCTCGCTCAGCACCTCGCTGCGCAGCACCTGATCCGGCGTTCCGATGCGGAACTTGCCGCCGGCGAGATACAGCACGCGGTCGACGAGGTCGAGCACCGGGTTCACGTCGTGCGTGACGAAGAGCACACCGAGCTGGCGCTCCCGCCTGTGCCGGTCGATCAACTCGCTCACCGCGCGCTGATGCGCGATGTCGAGCGAGAGCAGGGGCTCGTCGCAGAGGAGCATCCGCGGATCGCCGGCAAGCGCCTGACCCACGCGCAACCTCTGCTGCTCACCACCGGAGAGCGTCGCGATCGGCACCTTCGCGTATGCGGCCGCGCCGACGGCATCCAGCAGCCCATCGATGCGCTCGCGGCGCCGCTTCGAGGGCCACGGAACGCCCAACCGGTGGCCGTCGACACCGAGACCGACGAGGTCTCGGGCGCGCAACGGAGTGCCCTCGTCGGCCATGCGCTGCTGCGGGATGTAGCCGATACGCCGGTTGCCACGTGTGACGGGCTCGCCGAGGAACTCGATCGATCCGGACACCAGCCTCTGCTGCCCGAGGATGACCTTGAGCAGGCTGGTCTTGCCCGATCCGTTCGCGCCGAGCACGGCGATGAACTCGCCGGCGTGCACGTCGAGGTCGAGCCCGGACCACAGCGTGCGCTCGCCGAATCCGAGCGTCGCGTCGCGCAGGCTGAGTACTGTCCGCGCGCTGGAGCTTGGAGCGGAGGCCATTTCTGGCCTCCGCCGCGACGCCAGCGCCGACCGCCGTCTCGGCGGTCGGTTGCCGAAACGGGTGGCGCCCCACTCGTGCGAAGCGCTCACGATGCCGCCTTTCCGAGTGCGGCGCCTATCGCATCGAGGTTGGCGTGCATCCAGGTGAGGTAGGTCTTTCCGGCCGGCAGCGTCTCGGCGACGGGCACGACCGGGATGTCGTTAGCCTTCGCCGCGTCGACCACCTTCTGGGTCTGCACTCCTGACGTCTGGTCGTTGTAGGCGAGGAGCGCGACGGAGCGCGAGGAGAAGAGGTCGAGGGTCTGCTGCAGAACGGATGCTGCGACATCCGTGTCGTTCTCGATCGCCTCGCTGAACTTCTCCGGCGTCTTGTTCACGAGCCCGATCGCGTTCAGCATGTACAGGGGCACCGGCTCCGTGATGGCGACACCCTTCCCCGCGTACTGCCGCTTCAACTGGGCCTCCGTGTCTTGCAGAGCGGAGACGGACGCCTCGAACCTCTTCGCGTTCGCCTCGAACGTCGACCGGTCGGCGGGGCGCGCCTTCGCGTAGGCGGTGGCGAGGTGCTGGGCGACCTTGTCGACGGTGCGGAAGTCGTACCAGAGGTGCTCGTTGAACTCGCCGTCGGACGGATGCTGGTCGTAGCCGGAGACGTCCGCCGCGTTCAGCACGACCGGCTTCGTCCGCAGCGCGGAGAGCATCTCGTCGACGAAGTCGTCGTAGCCCCCGCCGTTCACGACCACGATCTCGGCCTTCGACAGCGCGAGCTGATTCTGGCCGCTGGCCTGGTACTCGTGCGGGTCCTTGTCGGGGTCGTCGATGATCGACGTCACGTCGACCTTGTCGCCACCGACCTGCTTCGCCACGTCACCCCACACATCTGTGGAGGCGACGACGTCGATGCGACCGGAGGCGGAACTCGACGCGGGGTCGCCGGATGCCGCTGGCGAGCATCCGGTCAAGGTACCAGTCGTCAGCGCGGCGACGGCAAATGCCGCCACTGCGAGGGTGGTGGTTCGGGCGGAGATGAAGGCGGGGCGCTTCATGAAGGTGGGATACCTGTCTAAGTCGCTGTTCTTGTGAAGGTGCGAGCGGATGCCCACGCCGAGCGGCCGATGTCGCGACTGTCGTCCACCGCTTATTGATAATGATACTCAAAAGCAGCAAGACCCGCACGCGATGGATGAGGATCCGCACGGGCCCTGCGCGACGGCGGGTGGTGACAGGATCGACACCATGACCGGCCGCCTCATGCTGCTCGACACCGCCTCGCTGTACTTCCGTGCGTTCTACGGAGTGCCGGAGAGCGTGAAGTCGCCCGAGGGGATGCCGGTCAACGGCATCCGGGGACTGCTCGACATCATCGCCAAGCTCGTCACCGACTTCGAGCCGACCGCCCTCGTGGCCTGCTGGGACGACGACTGGCGCCCGCGCTGGCGCGTCGACCTCATCCCGTCGTACAAGGCGCACCGCGTCGCCCAGCTCGTGCCCGGCGGCGTCGACGTGGAGGACACCCCGGCAGGACTCGTACCGCAGGTGCCGGTCATCCGCGAGCTGCTCGGCGAACTGGGCATCGCCGTGGTCGGCGCTGAGCAGGCCGAGGCCGACGACGTGATCGGATGCCTGGCCCGCCGCGCGCAGCAACCCGTCGACGTCGTCACGGGCGACCGCGACCTGTTCCAGCTGGTGGACGATGCGAACGACGTGCGCATCATCTACACGGCCCGCGGCATGAGCAAGCTCGAGCTGGTGACGGATGCCGTCGTCGAGGCGAAGTACGGCATCTCGCCACAGCAGTACGCGGCGTTCGCGGCCATGCGCGGCGACCCATCGGACGGGCTGCCCGGCGTCGCAGGAATCGGCGAGAAGTCCGCGGCAGGGCTGCTGCGCGAGTTCGGCGACCTCGACGGCATCCTCGCGGCCGCCAACGACCCGGCGACTCCGCTAGGCGCCGGTGTGCGGGCCAAGCTGACGGCATCCACGGAATACCTCGAGCGGGCCGTCCCCGCCATCGCGGTGGGCGAGCGGGTGGAGCTGCCCGAGGTGGACGGCACCTTACGGGCTCTGGATGCCGGGCAGCTGGCATCCGTGCACGCCACGGGCGAGCGCTACGGCCTGGGCGGCGCGCTCGACCGTGCGCTGAAGGCACTGGACGCCGCGGCCGAGGCCAGCGGGCGCTAGCCGCGAGACGTGGTCCTCGTCGCGAGACTAGCTGAACAGGATGAGACCGGGCGCAGTGCGCCTAGTACGAGAGCAAACAGCCAGTCTCACTGAACGAGCCCGTTCACGCCCCGGACGCGCCGCCCGCCCTCGCCGAGCCCGTCGTGCGCACCTCGCCGATCACGGACGCGGGCATGGCGGCCGCCGTGCCGGGCAACAGCGGGAAGTGGCACGCCACCATGTGCGGCACGGCACCCGGCGCCGGAGTCGGCTCCTGAGAGCTGCCGCCGCCAACGCGCAGCAACGGTTCCACCTGCGCGCAGATCTCCTGCGCCATCGGGCAACGGGTGCGGAACCGGCATCCACTCGGCGGGTCGATGGCCGACGGGATCTCGCCGCGCACACCGAGCTCCGCCTTCGCCTTCTCGACGACGGGGTCGGCGATCGGGATGGTGTCGATGAGGCCGCGTGTGTAGTGGTGCTGCGGCGAGGCGTACACCTCGGCGGCCGGGCCGATCTCGACCAGCTTGCCGAGGTACATCACGGCGATGACGTCGGAGAGATAGCGCACGACGGAGAGGTCGTGGCTGATGAAGAGGTACGTGAGGCTGCGTTCGACCTGCAGCTCCTTCATGAGGTTCAGCACCTGCGCCTGGATCGACACATCGAGTGCCGACACCGGCTCGTCGGCGACGATCAGCCCCGGCTCCAGTGCGAGAGCCCGTGCGAGTCCGATGCGTTGGCGCTGGCCGCCGGAGAACTCGTGCGGGTAGCGCTCGCCGGCGCGGGCAGGCAGACCGACGTCGGCGAGCAGCTCGTCCACGCGGCGATCGCGGTCACGCGCCGTGCCGACGTGCTGGATCTCCAGCGGCTCGCGCAGGATCGAGCGCACGCGCATCCGCGGATCCAGAGACGCGTACGAGTCCTGGAACATGAACTGCACGTTGCGCCGCGCCTCCTGCCGGTCGCGACCACGCTGCCGGTCGAGACGACGACCCCGGAACAGGATCTCGCCGCTCGACGGCGTCTCCAGCCCGACGACGAGGCGACCGAGCGTCGTCTTGCCGCAGCCCGACTCGCCGACCAGCCCGACGGTGTGTCCGCGGGGGATGACGAAGCTCACGTCCGCGACGGCGCTGACCGCGCCCACCTTCCTGCGCAGCACGGCGCCGGCGGTGACCGGAAAATCCTTCACCAGACCCTTCACCTGGAGCAGCGGAACGCCGTCTTCCGGGATGAACCGGGTCGGCGCGACCCAGGTGCGGGCATCCGTGTCCGCAGGCTGCACCGCCGCCGCGTGCCTGGCCATGAGTTCGTCGGGAGAGGGGAGCGGCTCGGTGCGCGGCACGAAGCACGCGTACTGCTGGATGCCGTCGTCATGCTTGATGCGGTCGAAGCGCGGCACCTCGGTGCGACACTGGTCGACGGCGAAGCGGCAGCGCGGCGCGAACCGGCACGCGGGCGGCGGGTCGACGAGGTCGGGCGGAAGCCCCGGGATCGAGTAGAGGCGGGCATCCGCCCCGGCGGCGCGCTCGGGCAACGACTCGAACAACGCCTCGGTGTAGCGGTGCCGCGGTTCGCGGAACAGTGCGCGCGTCCCAGCGGCCTCCGCCACCTTGCCCGCGTACATCACGACGACGCGGTCGGCGCGGCCGGCGATCACGCCGAGGTCGTGCGTGACCAGGATGACCGCCATGCCGAAGTCCCGCCGCAGCCCGTCGATCAGCTCCAGGATCTGCTTCTGCACCGTGACGTCGAGCGCCGTCGTGGGCTCGTCGGCGATCAGCAGCTTCGGCCTGCAGATCAGCGCCATCGCGATCATCACGCGCTGCCGCTGCCCGCCGGAGAGCTGGTGCGGATAGCTCTTCATGCGCCGTTCCGGGTTCGGGATGCCCACCATGCGCAGCATCTCCAGCACCGGTTCGCGCGACTCGGCCCGCGACATCCCGCGGTGCAGCAGCAGCGGCTCGGCCACCTGGTCGCCCACCGTCTGTACGGGGTTGAGGCTGGTCATCGGGTCCTGGAAGATCATGCCGATGTCGCCGCCGCGGATCTCGCGCATCGTGGACTCCGGCGCCTTGACGAGGTCGAGCCCGTCGAACAGGATGCTCCCGCCCACGATGTGCCCGCCAGGCGGCAGCAGCCGCTCGATCGACATCGCCGTCATGGTCTTGCCGCATCCGGACTCGCCGACGAGACCGACGGTCTGCCCGGCGTTGACACTGAACGTGACGTCGTCGAGCGCGTGCACGACGGACTTGCTGAGCCGGATGTCCGTGCTCAGCCCGGTGATCTCCAGCAGCGCCATCGCCGCCCTCCCGTCTGTAATGCGCGTCTCAGCGCCGCTGCAGCCGCACCTCGACCGAGTCCCGCAACCCGTCGCCGACGAGGTTCACGGCGACGACCACGAGGATGATCGCGATGCCGGGCGGGTAGATCAGCCACCAGTAGTTCAGGAAGACGAACTGCGTGCCCTTGCTGAGCATCCCGCCCCAGTCGGTCGCCGGCGGCGAGATGCCGAGCCCGAGGAACCCGAGGTACGCGACGAGCAGGATGGCGTCGGCCACCTGGAATGTCGCGTTGACGATGACCGTGCCGATCACGTTCGGCATGATGTGCCTGGTCACCGATCGCCAGCTCGAGCCGCCCATCACGCGCACCGCCTGCACGTACTCGCGCACCCTCAGGGTCAGCGACTCGCCGCGCACGAGTCGCGCGGGAACCAGCCAGGCCGTGAGCCCGATCACCACGATCATCACCGGCAGAGACGGCGTCACGATGGTGACCAGGAACAGCAGCAGGAACAGGATCGGGATCGCCAGGATGGCGTCGACGATGCGCATCATCACGGCATCCACGACCCCGCCGAAGAAGCCGGCGATCGCGCCCCAGATCGTGCCGACGACGGTGGCGACGGCCGCAGCGGCGAAGCCGACGATCAGCGACACCTGGCCGCCGACCATCAGCCGTCCGAGCACGTCGTACCCTGAGCTGTCCGTGCCGAGCGGATGCCCCGGCCCCGGCGGCAGGTTCGCGTTCAGCAGGTGCACGGTCACCTGGTCCGTCGGGTAGACGAGCGGCCCGACGAAGCAGAACAGCACGGCGACCGCCACGACGACGATCCCGGCGACGGCCAGGCGGTTCTGCACGAACACCTCGAGGCCGAGGCGGAACATGCTCTTCGGCTTGGTCGAGGTGATCGCGCCGAGCGTCGGCTCCGCGGGAGGCGTAGGGCCGACGTCGGTCTCCAAAGCGAGCGGTCGGGTCATAGTTTCACTCTTGGGTCAACGGCAAGCAGCAGCAGGTCGGCGATGAGATTGCCGATCACCGTCGCGAAGGCTGTGACGATGACGACACCGAGCTCCACCGGGTAGTCGGACTGCTGCGCGGCGTTCCAGAACAGCAGCCCCATGCCGGGAAAGTTGAAGATGGACTCCGTGATCAGCGCACCGGCGAACAGCGCGGGCAGCGACAGCCCGAGCAGCGTGATGATCGGGATGAGCGCGTTTCGCAGCACGTGACCCCACAGCACCCTGGTGCCGGATGCCCCCTTCGCACGCGCGGTGCGCACATAGTCCTGGTTGATGTTGTCGAGCACGGATGACCGCATGTAGCGGGAGAACCCGGCGATCCCCAGCAGCGCGAGCGTGACGATCGGCAGCACCATCGCTCCGAACTGCTGGAAGATCGGCACGACGCCGTCCGACTGCGGCGCCTCGGGCGGAAACCACCCGAGCGTCGACGAGAACACCTCGATCATGATCAGCCCGAGGAAGAACGTCGGGGCCGCGTAGAACACGAACGACGCACCGGTGAGCACGTAGTCGAGGAATCTGTTGCGCCGGACCGCCTGGTAGATGCCGATCGGCACGGCGACGAGCACCGTGAGCGCCAGGGCGAACGCGGCGAGGATGATCGTCTTCGGCAAGCGCTCCGCGAGGAGCGACCCCACCGACTGGTTGAGCTTGTACGAGAAGCCGAAGTCGCCGGTCAGCCATCCGCCGAGCGTCGTGAAGTACTGCACGACGAGTGGCTGGTCGAGGCCGTTCTGCTTGTTGAACAGCGCGATCTGCGCGGAGGTCGCGCGCGGGCCCAGGATCGCGCGCGCGGCCCCGCCGGGCAGGGAGTGCAACAGGATGAACACGATGACGGTCACCACGAAGACAACGAGCACGGCCTGAGCGAGACGCCGGAGGGTGTATCCGATCATGATGGTTCACCCGCGTCCCACTAGGCCGTCCCCCTCCTTCGTGATGCTGATCAGTAGTGCCACGTCTCCGGCTTGATCGCGCCGTATGGGTTGTTCTGGTAGCCCTTCAGCCCGCCGGCCACCTCGGCGAGCGAGTAGGTGTAGTTGGGCTGGTAGATGACCGGAACGTTCTTCGCCATGAAGTCCTCGTAGGCGTGCATCACGGAGTCGCCGCTCTGCACGTTCGTGGCCTCGATCAGCTTGTCGAGCGTGGTGTTGGAGTAGCTGCCCGAATTCGACCCGGCGCCGGTAGCGAAAAGCAGTTCGCCGGTCGGGTAGTAGTCGGGCGCGTACACCCAGCCCCCGCCCCAGTTGCCCATGTCCCAGGTGCAGGTCGGTCCGGAGCACGGCACCGCGGTGGCGGTCACCGAGTTGAACGGTTCGGACTTGATGTTCAGCGTGATGCCGACCTGGGCGGCGTTCGACTTCAGCGACGCCATGGCCGTGTCGATCGTCGCCTGCCCGCTCGCATACGGCAGATCGAAGGTGAGCGCCTGACCTGCCGTGATGCCCGCGCCGCAGTCACCCTGTGCGGTGCCCGGCTTCACGCACGTGGTCTTGCCGTTCTTCACGACGTTCCAGCCGTTGTCGGTGAGGTACTTCTTCGCGTTCGCGATGCTGAACGGATACGGGTTCGACTTCTCCGTGGAGGAGACCAGCGAGCTCGACGGGAACAACGGCACCGGACCGTAGGTCGGAAGCCCGTAGCCCTTCGCCGCCGACTTGAGGATGCCCTGCTGGTCGACCAGAGACTGCATCGCCTGACGGAAGTAGAGCTGCTTGAAGATCGGCCCCACGGTCGGGTTGTTGTAGTTGATCGGGAAGTAGTTGAACCCGTACAGGAACCACGGCTCGAGGTTGTAGTTCTTGCTCAGCGGGTTCGGTCCGCCCACGTCAGGTGCACTGCTGGCCGGCTTGACCTGGCTGATGTCCTGCGTCGGGATGTAACCGACATCGAGGGTGCTTCCGGAGCGCAGCACGTTGAACTCGGCCGAGTCCGTCGTGAACGGGACCATCTTGAACTGCTTCACCTGCGCCTTGACCGGACCCGAGTACTTCGGGTTCGGCACGAACGTGACGTGACCGTCCGAGTTGAAGCTGGAGAGCTTCCACGGGCCGTCGACGACGGACCAGACCGGACTGGTCGCGTAACCCGGCAGATCCTTGCTCTGCGCCGTCAGGTAGGCGAACACGGCTGCGCATCCGCTCTCATTGGTCGAGCAGTCGCCCTTCGCTGTCGCGCTGGTCATGTCCCACGCCTCGGACATCGGCGTGATCTGGCTGAGCTGGTTCATCAGGAACCACTGCTGGCTGTACGCCTTGTCGGTCGTGAGCACGACGGTGGAGCTGTCCGGTGTGGTCGCCGACACGATGTTGTCGGGGAACTGTCCTGGGTTGTAGCCGGCGTAATTGGTCTTCTCCGCCTTGGCCATGTTGATCCAGAACATCACGTCCTGTGCCGTCACGCTCTCGCCGTTGGACCACTTGTACGGGTTCAGCTTGATCGTGATCGTCTTGCCACCGTTGCTGTAGACCGGCTTCTTGGCCAGACTCAACGAGTAGTCGACGCCGGTCTTGCCGTTGTCTCCGTACCAGTACAGAGTGCGGTACATCATCAGTTGCATCTCGGAGTTGGTCACCGAGAAGTCCGAGATCGGTGAGAACGGCCAGATCCAGTTCGGAACGGTCGCTGGCGGCAGCGCCCACGAGATCGTGTCAGACGATTTGCCCGGTGCGTTCCCGCTCGCCGACTTCGGCGAAGACGATCCCGACGAGCATCCGACAAGGATCATGGAGACGGCCGACATCAGAACTCCTGCGAACAGAAGTCGGCGCCGCGCGCCCGATTGTCGAAGATTCATTGCTATGGCCTCCCGCCAATGCGTGCGCGATCCGCGTCTTTGCTCTTGTTCGCGCAACTTCTCTTCTCAGAGTGCGAACGTGAGCGTGGGAATCGGCTGGAAGGCAGATTTCATTTCAGGGCATGTCTCTGCACGCATACTCAGGCGCCGGGAACCGGCATTCCCGCGCTCGAGGGTCGCGGATTTCGCGTTGCGCGGCCGCCGACGGACGAGTGGTCAGCTGGCGCGCTCGGACAGCGCAGAATGGTGTATTCGAATGGGCGTCGACGCACATTCTGCTCGGATGACGTCACGTGCGGCTCTCGAGCGCTTCGCCGAGCCTCCACGCCACGGGTGCACCCTGAATCGCGCCGAGGATGACGTGGACGAGTGACGGCGAGCCTCGGGCTTCGGCATGATGGCAAGTTCTCTCCGCAACCCTCGTTCTGGAGACCACGGCATATCCCGCGCTGCCTTTGCCGGTTCAGGCTGCCTCGTGCACGACTCAGCTTCGTTTCGACTGCAGAAGTGGCGCTGAGCCTGGCCCGGAAGAGCCACTTCTGCAGTTGAAACCAATGCGGGTCCACGCCGCTGCCAAGACACAGTCTGCGACCTCGCGAACTACGCGACGGCCGACGGATGGGTCTTCGCGTACTTCACCTTGGCGAGCTTCATTGGCATAGTGCAACCTAAGTGGCTGGTCAAGGTCGGTCGGCCAGGTAGGTCAAGTTCGTCAATCGAGCAGCAGCGCCGGCTCCTCGATGATCGCGGCGACGTCCGCAAGGAAGCGACTGGCGACGTCCCCGTCGACGACCCGGTGGTCGAAGGATGCCCCGAGCGTGGTGACGAAGCGCGGGCGCACCTCGCCGTCGACCACCCACGGCTTCTGCTTGATCGTGCCGAGCGCGACGATCGCCACCTCGCCGGGGTTGAGGATGGGTGTTCCGGTGTCCATGCCGAACACGCCGATATTGGTGACGGTGATGGTGCCGCCGGCCATCTCGGCCGGCTGGGTCTTGCCGTCGCGGGCCGTGATCGTGAGCTGCTCGAGGGCCCCGGCCAGCTCGAGCAGGCTCATCGACTGCACCTCTTTCACGTTCGGCACGATGAGGCCACGCGGGGTTGCTGCGGCGACTCCGAGGTTCACGAAGTGGTGCACGATGATCTCCTCATCGGTCCACGTCGAGTTCACCGTCGGGTTGCGGCGCACGGCCCAGATGATCGCCTTCGCCATGATCAGGAGCGGCGACACCTTCACCCCGGCGAAGTCCGGCGACTTCTTGAGCCGCTGCACGAACTCCATCGTGCGCGTGGCATCCACGTCGACGAACAGGCTCACGTGCGGCGCGGTGAACGCGCTGGCGACCATGGCGCCCGCGATCGCCTTGCGCACGCCCTTCACGGGGATGCGGTCCTCGCGGGCATCCGGCCACTCCGGCGTCTGGATGTTGCGGAACACGCTCGCCTGACTGGCCTGCCTGATCACGTCGTCGCGGGTGATCTCGCCGGCGATTCCGGTGCCGGCGACCTGAGCGAGGTCGACGCCGAGGTCTTTGGCGAGCTTGCGGATCGGCGGCTTCGCGACGACCGGAACGGCGCGGGCTGCCGGCACGAGGTCTGCCGCCGTGGGAACGTGGCGCCCCTCCTGCGCCTGGCCGCGGTTCTGGCTGCGCCGCCTGCTCGCTCCATGGCCGGCCGACCCGTACCCGACGAGCACCGCGCCCGGCTTGGGCTCGTCGCCCTCGCGCTCGATGAGGGCCGCCGCGTCTGCGCGGGCCGCTTCCGGGGCGGCATCCTGCTCGAGCTCGCTCTCATCCACCTCGATCACGTTGTCGAGCCCGTCCGCACCCGACGCGGTTCCACCGGATGCGCCGGCACCGACCACGATGATCGGCGCACCCACCTCGACCGTCTCGCCCTCGTTCACGAGCAGCCGGTCGACGACGCCCTCGAACGGCGACGGAAGCTCGACGAGCGACTTCGCGGTCTCGATCTCGCACAACACGTCGTTGAGGTGCACGGCATCGCCAGGACCGACCTTCCACGACACGATCTCGGCCTCGGTCAGGCCCTCGCCGACGTCCGGCAGCAGGAACTCGGACTCACTCATGGCTCTCCTTGGGCGGTTGTTTCGAGGCTGAAGGTCTCGGTCGTGAGCGGATGCTCGTCAATACGCGAGCGCGCGATCGACGGCCTCGAGCACGCGGTCGGCGTCGGGCAGGTAGGAGTCTTCGAGCTTGGCGGGCGGGAACGGGGTGTCGAATCCGGAGACGCGCAGCACAGGAGACTCCAGCGAGTAGAACGCCTTCTCGGCCACGGTCGCCGCGATCTCGCTGCCGAGGCTCGCGAAACCCGGCGCCTCCTGCGCGACGACGAGACGGCCGGTCTTGCGCACGGAGCCGAGCAGCGGGCCGAAGTCGATCGGGGAGAGCGAGCGCAGGTCGACGACCTCGACGCTCGTTCCCTCGTCCGCCGCGATCTCGGCCGCGCGCAGCAGCACGCTGACCATCGCTCCGTGGCCGACGAGCGTGACATCCGTTCCGGTGCGCACCACGCGGCTGGCGTGCAGCGGAACGGCGCTTGCCGAGAAGTCCACCTCGCCCTTCGGCCAGTACCGGCTCTTGGGCTCGAGGAAGATCACCGGGTCGTCGGAGCGGCAGGCCTCCTGGATCATCCAGTAGGCGTCGTTCGGTGTCGAGGGGCTCACAACGCGCAACCCGGGAGTGTGGGCGAAGTAGGCCTCCGGGCTCTCCTGGTGGTGCTCGACCGCGCCGATGTGCCCGCCGTAGGGGATGCGGATCACCACGGGCATCCGGAGCGCGCCCTCGTGCCGCGCGGTGAGCTTGGCCAGCTGGGTGGTGATCTGGTCGAAGGCGGGGAAGACGAAGCCGTCGAACTGGATCTCGCACACCGGACGGTAGCCGCGCATCGCCAGGCCGATGGCGGTGCCGACGATGCCGGACTCGGCGAGCGGCGTGTCGATCACGCGCTGCGGCCCGAACTCGGCCTGCAGGCCCTCGGTGATGCGGAACACGCCGCCGAGCGGCCCGATGTCCTCGCCCATGAGCATGACCTTCGGGTCATCGGCGAGCGCCTGACGAAGTCCGGCGTTGAGCGCCTTCGCCATGGGGAGGCTCTCCACGCCCGTGCGGAAGGAGTCGTGAGCGGATGCCTGCTGCACGGCATCCGCGGTCGTCACGTCGCTCACGCGGTCACCCCCTGCTCCTGGCTCTGCTCCGGCACCGCGAAGGACTTCTCGTACCGCTCGAGCCAGGCCTGCTGTTCGACAACGCCGGCGTGCGGTTCGGAGTACACGTGCTCGAACGCGACCTCCGCCGCCGGAGCCGTGAGCTCCAGGGTGCGGCGGCGCACGTCGGCCGCGTAGTCGGCGGCCTCCTCGTCGATGCTGTCGAACCACTCCTCGCCGACCCCCCGTCCGACGAGGAACGCGCGCAGCCGCACGATCGGGTCGCGGCCGCGCCAGTGCTCGTCCTCGTCGGAGGAGCGGTACCTGGTCGGGTCGTCGCTGGTGGTGTGAGCGCCCATGCGATAGGTCACGGCCTCGATCAGGCTCGGCCCGTGACCGCCACGCGCCTCGTCGAGCTGCTTGGCGCTCACGATGTAACTGGCCAGCACATCGTTGCCGTCGACCTGCACGCCCGGGATGCCGAAGCCGCTGGAGCGCAGATAGAGGGGAGTGCGGGACTGCGTCTTCACCGGCACCGAGATGGCCCACTGGTTGTTCTGCAGGAAGAAGACCTGCGGCGTCTGGAAGCTCGCGGCGAAGACGAACGACTCGCTGACGTCGCCCTCCGAGCTGGCGCCGTCTCCGAAGTAGACGAGCACGGCCTGGTCGGAATCCCTGTCGCCCGTGCCGGAGGCACCGTCGAACTTCACGCCCATCGCAAAACCGGTGGCGTGCAGCACCTGGGTGCCGAGAACGAGCGTGTAGATGCGCACGTTGCCGTTCTTGGGATCCGTGGGATCCCACCCGCTGTTCGTGACGCCCCGCATGACCCGGATGATGTCGAGCGGATCGACGCCGCGGATGGTGGCGACCACGTGCTCGCGGTACGACGGGAAGATGGTGTCCTGCGGTTGCGCCGCGTGCGCGGACCCGACCTGTGCGGCCTCCTGTCCGCTGCTCGGCGGCCACAGCGCGAGCTGGCCCTGCCGCTGCAGGTTGGTCGCTTCGGTGTCGAACCGCCGCACCACGACCATGTCGCGGTAGAAGCGGCGGAAGTCGTCGTCGGTGAGCCGGTCGAGGTAGGGCAGGAACTCGGTCGCGGCATCCGTCGGCTCGAAGCGGCCGTCTTCGGTCAGTACCTGCACCGTCGCCGCGGAGAGCCCGGTCGACGACGCGAATCGGTCGTTCGTGGCAGACATCCTCACTAACCTAACTGTTCGGTTGGAGGGCTCTTCCGTAGGTGTTCGACAAGCTCTTCCGTGATCTTTAGCACGCGGTCGACAGATTCCTCTTCACCGACGCCGACGCGGATGCCGTCGGGCACGAACCCGCGCACGGCCAGGCCGGCGTCGAAGAACCGGTCGATGCAGAGTGCGGTGTGCTCGCCGGTCGGAAGCCAGACGAAGTTGCCCTGCGCCTCCGGAACGTCCCACCCCTGGTCGATGAGCGCATCGCGCAGCCTGCCGCGGCGCTCGGCGATGACGGCGACGCGCTGGAGCAGCTCGTCCTCGCGCTCGAGCGACGCGAGCGCTGCCGCCTGGGCCGTGTCGGTGACGCTCATCGGGATAGCCGTGGAGCGCGCCGCGTTCAGCAGCCGCTCCGGCCCGACCGCGTAGCCGATGCGCAGCCCGGCCAGGCCGTACGCCTTGGAGAACGTGCGTAGCACGACGAGATTCGGGTAACGGCCGACGAGCGTTCGCCCGTCGACGTGGCTCGGGTCGGTGATGAACTCCACATACGCCTCGTCGAGCAGCACGAGCCGGTCGGTGGGGACGGCCGCCATGAACCGCTCGAACTCGTCGGCCGTGACGATCGGACCGGTCGGGTTGTTCGGGGTGCACACGATGATGACGCGGGTGCTGTCTGTGATGGCGGCGATCATGCCGTCCAGGTCGTGGCGGGCGTCCGGAAGCAAGGGGACCGTGACACTGGATGCCCCCGACACGGTCACGAGACCCGGGTACGCCTCGAACGACCTCCACGCGTACAGCACCTCGTCGCCCGGACCGGCAGCGGCGTTGATGAACTGCGAGATCAGTGCCACGGATCCGGCACCGAGGTGCACCTCGGCCGTTCCGACGCCGAACCGTTCGGCCAGCCGGTCGCGCAGTGCGAGCGCCGCGCCGTCCGGGTAGCGATTCAGGGTGCTCGCCGCGGCGACGGCATCCAGCACACCAGGGAGCGGGTGGAACGGGTTCTCGTTGCTGGAGAGCTTGAATCCGTCGGCGGGAGGGACTCGACCCTGCGCGTAGGCGGCGAGGCTGGCGATCTCGGGGCGCAACAGCACCCGCTCGACGTTCTGGGCATCCACAGGGCCAACTTACCGTCGGCATCTGCGCGCGGGATGGGCGAGGAGGCTACCGCCGGCCCGCACGACCTGGAACACTGTGCGGATGAGGTTTCTGCTGAAACTGATCATCAACGCATTCGCGCTCTGGGTGACCACCCTGATCGTGAGCGGCGTGACGGTGAAGTCCTACGACCCGATCGGCGGGAACTTTCCGCTCATCCTGACCTATCTGCTGATCGCGCTGATCTTCGGAATCGTGAACGGCATCGTGGGAACGGTCATCCGCATCGTGGCGTTCCCGCTCTACGTGCTCACGCTCGGTCTCATCTCGCTGATCGTGAACGGCCTACTGCTGCTCATCGTCTCCTGGATCAGCGATGCGATGGGCTTCGGTCTGCACGTCGACGGGTTCTGGGACGGCGTGTGGGCCGCGTTGATCCTCGCGATCATCAGCTGGCTGCTGGGACTCATCTTCCGTCCGGTGATGCGGCGGTGATCGGGCGGACGATGCGCCGATTGAGCCGGTCGAAACCCGCGGTCTGCTCACCACGCATCGCCACCCCCTCCACCGCCCGCCGGCGCGCGGGCGGTCACGCGGTCGCCACGGAAGAGTTCGGCCTGACCTGAGCCGCCCGTCGGAAGCGTCGACAGCGCTGCGGCCAGCCTGGGGTCCTGAGCGGCATCCATCTTCTGCGCGGTGACCGCGTACTCGCTCATCAGGTGCGCGTCGATCGGCGAGGAACCGGCCGGCACCTCTCCGCTGTACGTCTGACGCGTGACCACGATGCGATCGCCTCCACCGCGATCGCCGGCCAGCGGGATGCCGCCGAGCGCCGGCACCAGGTCGTCGGTGTGCTCGACGGCGACGTCGACCGTGGACGACGCGACGTCGACGCCCGCCGTGGGCGAACCGAACGTCACGAGCGCGGGGATGTCGTAGTCGCCCGAGGTCGCGATCGAGGTGGCCACGATGCCGCCCTGCGAGTATCCGACCGGGATGACGGTGTCGCCCGGCCGGACACCCGCCTCCCGCATCGCCTGCTCCGTCGCCCGCAGCGATGCGGGATCGAGTCCCGCCACACCACCGAGGTCGCTCGTGATGTCGAACGGCTCGCGGCCGGCGACGGGGCTGGTGTCCACGGTGCCGCCTACGTAGACGACGTAGGCCGGCTTTCCGTCGCCTCCTGAGTAGCGCTCGACGCGCACCTGCGACGAGTCGGAGCGCGAGGGCGGGATGCGCGAGGCGAGGTCGGCGAACCCGCTGGGCGGAGCGACGGGCCCCGACGAGGTGCGCTGCACCGTCACGGGCGCCTCCTTGAACGCGCCGACCACGCGTCCGGCCCCGACGACAAAGGAAGTGCCTCCGCGCAGTCCGAAGGCGCGAGTGCCGCGATCGTCGGCCAGCGCGGCGAACGGGAGCGGCGCACCCGCGGCGCTGAGCATCCCGTCGTCGGCCGCGGAGACCGCGAACCGGATCGCGGAGACGACCCGCGGATCGCGGAGCAGACTCGCCTTCGATCCGACGGCATGGCCGAGATTCTTCAGGAACGATTGCGGCGAGCCCGCGACGATGCTGCCGATGTTGAAGGCGGCTCCGAGTGTGACGAGCAGCTGCGGCAGTGCGAGCATGCCGGCGAGCGCGGCCAGCGGTGCCAGTCGGCCGAACGCCCAGCCGACGACGGTGCTGAGGTCGGCGATGCGGGCATCCGCATTACGGTCGGCGTCGTCGTACTGGTCGGCGGCCTCGAGCAGCGCACGGGCGAGCCGTTTCGAGTTCGACGCCGCGGAACGGATGTCGGTGGCGGCCACGTGCGTGAGTCGAGCGGCATCCTGCACCGCGATCGACACCAGGGTGGTTCCCGGCGGGAGTCCGGCGCCGAGCGCCAACGCGGGGCGCAGCTCGTGCGCCAGTTCGTCGAGGGTGACGCTCAGTGAGCCGAGGACCGCGTGCGCGGCGAGCAGGGCATCCGAGACGACCTCGGTGCTGCCGCCGGAGATGGTGATGTCGTCGGACATGCGACTCATCCCGCGCTTTCGCTGCGCGCGGCATCCACGCTCGCGGCACGCGGGCCCAGTTGGTCGACAGGGATGACCGCCAGCTCCCGTGCCGCGTGATCGAGCGCAGCGATCGCGTCGCCGATCGAACCGGTCAGTTCGTCGATGCCGGTCTGGAATCGGCGTTGCGCGGCCGATCGCCAGTGCAGGGCACCGGCATCCGGAATCTGCGCGGCGAGCGCGACCAGCTCGGAGCGCACGTAGTCGACGGCCGCCTGCGCGGCTCGCAGTGCCGGCTCGTCCAGACGATCACCTCCTCGAACGAGAAACGATGATGACCAGCCTGGAGCCATCGGGTCGGGCAGCGAGCGCCGACGGCGCCGAATGGGGAGGGAGCCACTCAGCGTCCATCTGGGGAGGGGAGGACGCCGGGCCCGACGCATCCGGCGGTACAGCAGAATGGATGCATGACCTCGGATGCGACCCGGTTCCGCATCTGCTTCGTGTGCAGCGGCAACATCTGCCGATCGCCGATGGCCGAGGTCGTGCTGCGGCAGCTGGCCGCCGACGCCGGGCTCGCCGATCGCCTGGCGATCTCGTCGGCCGGAACGGGCGACTGGCACGTAGGGGAGCAGGCGGATCCACGCGCGGTCGAAGCGCTCACCACGCACGGCTACAACGGCTCGACGCACCGCGCGAGGCAGTTCGATCCCGCATGGTTCGCCGATCTCGACCTCGTCGTCGCGCTCGACCGGAGCCACGAACGCATCCTCAAGGCGTGGGCGGGCGATGACGTCGACCGCAGCAAGGTGCAGCTTCTGCGCAGCTTCGAGACGCCGCGATCCGATTCACTGGATGTGCCCGATCCCTATTATTCCGACCACAGGCTCTTCGCGGCGGTGCTCGGCATGATCGAGCGAGCCGACCGGGCGCTGCTGGCCCAACTGGCGCCCGCACTGACGACTGAGCCGAGAGTGAAGCGAGCTCGCTCGCTTCACCGAGACGATGGAGTCAGTTGAGCGCGCAGCGCGAACACTGCGCCGTCACAACAACAAGGAACGTCATGACCTCGCTTCCCCCTCAGCCGCTCAGCCCGCTCGACGGCCGGTACCGTGCCGCCGTCTCCGAGCTCGGAGACTTCCTCTCCGAGGCCGGCCTGAACCGCGCCCGCGTGCAGGTGGAGGTGGAGTGGCTGCTGTACCTCACCTCGCATCGGATGTTCGGGAGTCAGCCGCTGACGGATGCACAGGCATCCGCTCTGCGCGCCCTCGTCGCCGACTTCGGGCAGGACGAGATCGACCGGCTGGCCACGCTGGAGGCCACCACCCGGCACGACGTGAAGGCGGTCGAGTACCTCGTGCGGGAGAAGCTGCACGAGCTCGGCCTCGACTCGATCGCCGAGCTGACCCACTTCGCGTGCACGAGCGAGGACATCAACAACCTGTCCTACGCGCTGACCGTCTCGGAGGCCGTGCGTGAGGTGTGGCTGCCGATGCTGCGCACCGTGATCGACGCGCTGCGCTCCCGTGCCGTGGAGCTGCGGGATGCCTCGATGCTCGCGCACACGCACGGCCAGCCGGCCACGCCCACCACGATGGGCAAGGAGTTCGCGGTGTTCGTGTACCGGCTCGAGCGCGTCGCGGCGCAGGTGGAGGCGAGCGAGTACCTGGGCAAGTTCAGCGGCGCGACCGGCACGTTCTCCGCGCATCTGGCCGCGGATCCGGATGCCGACTGGCCCACGATCTCGAGGGAGTTCGTGCAGTCGCTCGGCCTCACCTGGAACCCGCTCACCACCCAGATCGAGTCGCACGACTGGCAGGCGGAGCTGTACGGCCGCGTGGCACACGCGAACCGGGTGCTGCACAACCTGGCGACGGATGTCTGGACCTACATCTCGCTCGGCTACTTCCGGCAGATCCCGCAGGCCGGCGCCACTGGGTCGTCCACCATGCCGCACAAGATCAACCCGATCAGGTTCGAGAACGCGGAGGCGAACCTGGAGCTCTCCAGCGCTCTGCTGGACTCACTGGCATCCACGCTCGTCACGAGCCGCCTGCAGCGCGACCTCACCGACTCGACCACGCAGCGCAACATCGGCGTCGCGCTCGGCCACTCGCTGCTCGCGCTCGACAACATCGAGCGCGGACTGCGCGAGATCGCGATCGACGAGGATGCCCTCGCCCGCGACCTCGACGGGAACTGGGAGGTGCTCGGCGAGGCGATCCAGACGGTCATCCGTGCCGAGGTCACCGCAGGACGCTCGTCGATCAGTGATCCTTACGCGCTGCTGAAGGAGCTGACGCGCGGCAAGCGCGTTGATCGCGAGGGGTTGGCGGAGTTCATCCGCACGCTCGACATCGGCGAGGATGCCAAGGCCCGCCTGCTCGCGCTCACACCCGGTTCTTACGCGGGACTGGCCTCGCAGCTGGTCGAGTACGTGGAGCGGTAGCGTCCGTCAGTCGTGCGGGTTGCGCGGACCGGTGTCGGGACCGTCGGGCCCGGCATCCGTTCCGGGGAGCTCCGGATGCTCGCCGTTCTGCTCGGCGAGGTCGCGGCGCTCCTCTTCGTCCGGCTTGAACCCGAGCGCGAACATCGCCAGCACGACGAGCGTCGCGATGAAGGCGACGCCGAAGAAGATCAGCGCGAGGATCGGCTCGCGGGTGGACATCAGCACGATGAGGCCCGCGAACAGCGCCAACACCACGGCGATGCCGAGGAACTCCGCGGGCTTCATGCGGTCGCGCAGGCTCGGCCTGCGGTCCTCTGGGGTGTTGTCGTGCGTCACGCGTGTCTCTCCGAAGCGTTCTGGTCGGTGTCGCCCGCACCGGTGTTCTGGCTGGCGAGCTGCTCGTCGTGCGTCTGCGCGAGCCCGAACTTGATCGTGAACGCGCCGATGCCCACGTACACGCCGACGATCACCGCGTAGGCGCCGAAGAGTCCGACGGCGAGCAGGGAGTCCGGCGGGATGACGAGGAAGACCACGGCGAGGATGACCGTGAGGCCGCCGATGACCATCCAGTCGCGCGACGCGTCGAACCGGCGCCTTGCGCGCCATCCGCAATAGAACTCCGCGAAGCCGGTCAGCAGCGCCCACACGCTCACGCCGTACAGCAGCGCGCCGAGGCCCGCACCGTTCAGCACGAGGGCAGCGATGCCGACCACGACCCCGAGGGCGCCCTGGGCGACGAAGAGCCACTTGGTGAGGGCATCCTTCAGCAGCAGGCCGCCGATGCCGACCACGACGCCCTCGACCAGCGCGTAGCTGCCGAAGACGAGCAGGCCGACGCGCGCCGAGTGCTCGGGGTCGAACGTGATGAATCCGCCGGCGACGAGCGCGACGACGGCGCGCACGAGCGCCACGACCCAGTAACGATCCGGGCTGACGCGCGAGGACGCGGCTGTGCTCACGTGACTTCTTTCGTGCGGATGGGCGGTGCGAACGCATCTTGACAGGCGGTGTCGATTCTACCCGCCGTAGAGCGCAGGCAAGCTGGGAGCGCGGGCGGTCCGATGCCGGCTAGCGGTGTCGCCCGACGGCGACCGTGCCATCCACGTCGTCATCGCGCACGATCGCGGTGGAGAAGCCCGCCGCCTCGAGGATGCCCGCCGTCGCGGATGCCTGCCTCCTGCTGGTCTCGATCAGCACGTATCCGCAGGTCGAGAGCCACTCGAGAGCGCCGGCGGCGACTCGTCGGTGGAGTGCGAGTCCGTCCCCACCGCCGTCGAGCGCAGCGAGCGCCTCGTGTTCGCGCGCTTCCGGCGGCATCAGGCGGATCTCATCCGTGGGCACGTAGGGTGCGTTCGCCACGATGACGTCGACGCGGCCGCGCAGGGAGTCGGGCAGCGGCTCGTAGAGGTCGCCGGTGTAGATGTGGTCTGTGCCCAGAGTGCGTCGTGCGCATTCCGTAGCCGCCTCGTCGATGTCGGCGGCGTACACGGCGGCATCCGTTCGAGCAGCGAGGATGGCCGCGCCGATGGCGCCGGCGCCGCAGCAGAGGTCGAGCACGACGGGCGCGCGGGGTGCGACTCGCAGCGCCTCCCGCACGAGCAGTGTGGTGCGCTGCCGCGGAACGAACACGCCCGGCGCGACGCTGACGCGGAGCCCGCAGAACTCGGCCCAGCCGAGGATGTACTCCAGCGGTTCGCCCGCCACGCGGCGCGCGATGAAGTCCTCGAGCTGAGTTGAATCGGACGCCTCGTCGAGGATGAGCCGCGCCTCGTCCTCCGCGAAGACGCAGCCCGCTGCGCGCAGGCGGGCGACGACGGCGTCGAAGCCGGGGGGTGTGCGGTCGGAGTCGGCGGGCATGGGGCGAGCGTACGGGCTCATGCTCGGTCGTGCGTTCCGTGGTCGCTCAGCCCTGCGGGGCAGGCGTGTACACGACCACGTGCAGGTCGGGATGGTCGGACGGCACGAACTGGTGGTGCTCGAGCGTGATGAGGCCGGCGGTCGGATGCCTGAAGACCCGCTCGCGCGACGCGAATCCCTCGATGTCGTGCGCCGCCCATGCCGAGCGGAACTCCGGGCTCGCCTCCTCGAGACGCGAGACGAGGTCGAGGTAGGCCGGATCGCCGAGGCGAGGACCGGCATCCGCTCGGAATTCGGCGACGAAGCGCCGGCTCGTGACGTCCCAGTCCGGAAGCAGCTCGCGCACGAAGGGGTCGGTGAAGACCAGCCAGAGCAGGTTGCGGTCCTCGGCGCGGGCGGTCGCGACACCGGGGTAGAGCTCGGCGTACGCTGCGTTCCAGCCGGCGATGCGCCAGTCCGCCGTGACCGTGTAGGCGGGGGAGTCGGCGAGCGCATCCATGAAGCGCTGCAGGGCAGGCGGTGCGGTCGCGACGGGTGGCCGTCCGGTTGTGGTGGCAGCCGAATACCCGGCGAGGGACAACAGGTACGCGTGCTCGGTGACGGTGAGGCGCAGGGTGCGGGCGAGGGCATCCAGAACCTGACGGGAGGGATGGATGTCACGCCCCTGCTCGAGCCACGTGTACCAGGTGACGCTCACTCCGCTGAGGTATGAGACCTCCTCGCGGCGGAGGCCTGTGGTGCGGGCGCGTCCGACCGGCGGAAGGCCGGCGTCCGTTCGCGAGAGGTTCTCGCGGCGGGCGCGAAGGAACGCGCCGAGTTCGGCCCTGCCCTTCTCCGCGATTCCCACGGGTCCACACTAGTGCTCGCACTACTAGCACCGAGTAGCGGGTCCGGTGATGGTGTCCAACACCGGATAGCGGGTCCAGTGATGGAGTGGCCGCCGTACGTCACCGGACCCGCTACTCGCTCACTTCTTCACGAACGTCACCGTGTAGGTCTGCGTCGTGCCGTCCACCGCGACGACCTTCACGGTCGCGATCGGATGCCGATCCGTCGCCTGGTCGACGGACACGCTTGCATTCGAGTCCGTCGGCACCGCGACGACGGTCGTCGCCGTGCCGTGCGGCGCAACGACGGTGTACGAGGTCGTCGCCGGATCGAATCCACTCATCGAGGTGTTGGCCACTCGGAGTGCTGCCAGCGTATCGACGGCGGATGGCGCCGGTGCCGCCGCGTTGATCGCGACCTCGGAGATCTTCGTGTAGTAGTTCAGCGAGAGCTCGAGTCGCAGCGCCGTCGTGGTCACGGCCGTGAAGGACACCGGGGTGGTCGCGTCGTTCACGAATCCCGTGACGCCGGTCGCCGTGGTGTCGACCCAGTCGCCTGCGGCGTTCCGGTACTGCACCGTGATCGCCAGTGGCGCGCGCTCGGTCGGCGTGACATCCACCGACCCGACGACGTGCTCGGCGCCGAGCGTGTACGTCAGCGTGTCGGAGCTCATTCCCCCGTTCTTCCAGTCTGACCAGTAGTTCGACGTGCTCACCGTGCCGTCGCAGCTGCGCGACGCGGCATACGACCCCTCGGTGTAACCGGCGGCAACGGTAACCGGGGTGTTCGGCCCGCACAGGTCCGTTGTACCGCCGGAGCCGACCACGATCACATTCAGTGTCGCAGGTAGGTCGACTGCGCCCTGCTCATTCGACGGCACCGTGCCGCTGACCGTGACAACGCCAGGGGACGCGAAGGATGCGTCGCTGAGCGAGCTCCAGTTCCAGGTGGCGGTCGCGGGGAACGTCTGGTCGACGACGTCGCCGATCCTCGCCTGCACCGTGCTCGGCGCAGCGGACTCGACGGATGCCAGAGACGCGCCGGCAGAAACCGTCGCCGAGACCGGGTCGGTCATCACGTACGCCCCGGCGACCACGACGAGCTTCGCCGTGAAGGAGTTGCCGAAGACATCCGTTCCGGTGCCCTTCACGGTGGTGGAACCGGGCTTGCTCCATGCCGCCTGCGGAACGTTCTGCCACGTCACGGCTACGGCCGTCCCCTTGCCCCATGAATAGGTCGGTGTTGCCGTCGCCGGCAGCACCGGCGCCGTTCCGACCGGGGTGGCGACGCTCTGCTGCACGGCCCCGGTCGGAACGACCGAGCGCAGCGACCACGCCTGGTTGGAGCCGCCGTTCGAGCCGTACACACCAACGGGCGACCCGCTCGCTGTCGCCTGGCCGCCGACGTCGAGGGCCGAAGACACCGCCTTGTTGACCAGCGAGTACGTTGCTCCGTCCGTGGTCTGCAGCACCCAGAGTGCGTTCGGGTCGGCCTCGGCGTCGGTCAGAGTCAGGTCGCTGATCGCCGTGCCCGCGCTCGTCGCGGTGAGAACGCCTCCGCTCGGCGTGGTCAGCACGTATTGCTTGGTGGCGTGCTGCTTCGAGTCCTGTACGCGGTGGAACGTCCACTTCTGTGTGGTAGCGGTGCCGGTCGTGGTGGCCGGCGTCGTGATCGTCGTCGCTGAGCCGGAGCCGGATGCCGAGGCATCCGTCAGCGCGAGACCGGACTGCACGCCAGCCAGCTGATACGTGCCACCGTCGCGCACGTCCGGGACAGCACCCGAGACGCCATCGACGACCAGGGTCGTGACGGATCTGGCGGGCACCGTGACGGTGACCGACTTCGACGTGCGGTCGACGGCGACCGGAGCCTGCTTGACGACTCCCGTCGCCTCGATCTGGGCGACGGTGCCGTCGGATGAGGCATCCGGAGCGGTGCTCTGGTACGCGGTCACGGTGGCACCGTTCGCGATCGAGCCGAACTTGGAGAGGTCGATGGTGACCGTCTGTGCGCTCGAGCCCGAGTTCGAATGCACGATCGTCGCAGACCTGCCGTTCTTGGCGATCGCCGCGGTCGACGAGCCGTCGTTGGTCGGGATCAGCCGGTCGCCCGGGTGGATGAAGTTCGTGTAGTTGCGCAGCACGTTGAACTTGGAGTTCAGCTTGATGCCGCAGGCGGGCACACCGGCCGTCGAGCCGCCGTTCGCCGCAACCCGGCGCGCGGAGAGGAAGGCCACCGGATCGCCCTTCGGCGCGGATGACGCGCTCGCGAGCGGGGCGTTCGTCTTCGTGTCGTAGTACCGGCAGTCGAAGTCGACGTAGGCCTCTCCCCAGTTCGACTTCTCGTTGACCTGCATGTTGTAGTAGTCCTCGACCGGCTGCCACAGCACCCACGACACCGGACGCAGACCGTTGAGGTCGCCGTTCATCTGGCTCGCGAATCCGAGCGCGTTCGTCATCGACGACGGGACGAATCCGCTGGAGTCCCAGCTGCCCTCTACCTCGCTCATCCAGAGCTTCTTGTCGGCGCTGGTGGCGCGATCGCGCACCTGGAGCCGTGCGGAGGTGCCGTAAGCGTGCGTGTTGAGCTGGCTCACGGCATCCTTCGCTGCCGTCGGGTAGGAATCCCAGTCGGTGACGAAGAGCGACGTGTTCGTCTCATCCATCGCCGCGATCTTCGTGTCCGACCCGGCAGCCTGCAGCGCGTTCTGCAGCGATGCGATCACGGCCGGCTGCTGGTCGGCCCCGACGTGCATGCCCTCCTGCGCGCCCGGCTTGGGGGTGCCGTTCACGAGCGTGGTGCCCCAGTAGTTCGTGTTCGGCTCGTTGAACGGATCGAGGGTCTGGAAACGGATGCCGTATTCCTTCTCAAGGTGCTCGGTCACCGTCGTGAGGTACTGCGTGTACTTGTCCACGGCGTCGGTGCTCAGCTGCTGTGCGCTGGAGTTGAAGCCGCCCGAGACGTAGCCCGACTCGGTCATGAACCAGGGCGCCGAGTTGGCGAACGCCTCGAGCCCGGTCACGTCTTTGTCGTTCGCGAGCTTCGAGAGCCACCAGCGCTGCGTCGGGTCCTGACTCCAGTCGTAGTACGAGCTGTCGCCGGCGTTGAAGTCGGAGAGGATGGTCGACTTGTTCGCCAGCGTCGTGGTCGCCCCGCCGTAGAGACCGCTGGTCCCCGTCGTGTCGGCCTTCCAGTAGCCGTCGACCGCGCCGCCCTGGCGCATGTAGTCCGGCACATCGCTCGCGTTGCCGGCGCCGATGTTGTAGCGGGCTACGGTGAGGTCGAGCCCGTCCTTGCCGAAGAGCAGGTCGTAGAGCTGGTTCTTCAGCGCGTCGGGGTAGCCGCCGGTCGCGTTCGCGAACCATGCGAGGGATGTGCCCCAGCCCTGGAACGGCTGCGACGCATCCCACGGATTCGGCGTGATCGTCGTCGCGGAGCCGGACGCGTCGGTCGTCGCCGCCTGCGCGCTCGTGGCGGGCGTCAGCCCGCCCACGGCGAGCACTGCGCCGACCGCACCGGCCAGCAGGCCCGCGAGCATGGAGCGACGACGACGCGGATGCCCGGCGACGCGCCCTCGTACGTTGGAGTTCATCTTCGACCTTCCCGAAATCGCGGCGGTGCGATCCCGTTGGTCGATCCTTCGAGGAGCAGCGCCGGCCCGAACGCCCCCTGTCGACGTGAACATGTTTACGTAAACATCAAGGCAAGCACGATCGTAGGGGTGCAGGCCGAAGCGTGTCAATCGATGGAGCGAAGCGCTGCAGACATCTGGTACTCGGACTACTAGCATCCAGGGCGTCTTCCGCTCGCAATGCGGGCACCGCAGCATGTCACCATGCCCGCACTACGCTCTCGCACCGTCACCCATGGCCGCAATATGGCCGGAGCCCGCGCGCTGCTGCGCGCCGCCGGCGTCAAGGGAAGCGACTTCGGCAAGCCGATCGTCGCCGTCGCCAACAGCTTCACCGAGTTCGTGCCTGGGCACACGCACCTGCAGCCGGTCGGTCGCATCGTCTCCGACGCGATCACCGCGGCGGGCGGCATCCCGCGCGAGTTCAACACCATCGCGGTCGACGACGGCATCGCCATGGGGCACGGCGGAATGCTCTACTCGCTGCCGTCGCGCGACCTCATCGCGGACTCGGTCGAGTACATGGTCAACGCGCACTGCGCCGACGCACTGGTCTGCATCTCGAACTGCGACAAGATCACCCCGGGTATGCTCCTGGCCGCGCTGCGGCTGAACATCCCGACGGTGTTCGTCTCCGGCGGTCCGATGGAGTCCGGTCGAGCGGTGCTCGCGAACGGCACCGTGCGCACGCTGGACCTCATCGACGCGATGTCGGAATCCGCGAACGAGAACGTGTCGGATGCCGACCTGCAGCGCATCGAGGAGGCCGCGTGCCCCACGTGCGGCTCGTGCTCCGGCATGTTCACCGCGAACTCGATGAACTGCCTCACGGAGGCGATCGGGCTTTCGCTGCCCGGCAACGGGTCAACGCTCGCCACGCACACTGCACGCCGCGACCTGTACGAGCGTGCCGGCGCCCTCACCGTCGAGATCGCGAAGCGCTGGTACGACGATGACGACGCATCCGTGCTGCCGCGCAGCATCGCCACGCCCGCGGCGTTCGGCAACGCCATGGCGCTGGACATCGCGATGGGCGGCTCGACGAACACGATCCTGCACCTGCTTGCTGCCGCGCACGAGGCCGGTGTCGACTTCGGGCTGAACGAGATCGATGCTCTCTCCCGCCGGGTGCCGTGCCTGGCGAAGGTGGCGCCGAACGTCGCGGCCACGCGTACGTACTACATGGAGGACGTGCACCGCGCGGGCGGCATCCCCGCGATCCTCGGCGAGCTGCGACGCGGCGGACTGCTCGACGAGAGTGTGCACTCGGTGCACTCGAACTCGCTCGGCGAGTGGCTGGACGAGTGGGATGTCCGCAGCGGCAAGGCATCGGACGCCGCGTTCGAGCTGTGGCACGCCGCGCCCGGTGGCGTGCGGTCGTCGTCGGCGTTCTCGCAGTCCGAGCGCTGGGAGGAGCTCGACACGGATGCCGCGGGCGGCTGCATCCGCGACATGGAGCACGCGTACACCGCCGACGGTGGCCTGGCGGTGCTGCGCGGCAACCTGGCCGAGAACGGTGCCGTCGTCAAGACCGCCGGTGTCGACGCATCCATCCACACGTTCGCCGGGACCGCGGTCGTCTTCGACTCGCAGGAGGCGGCGTGCGAGGGCATCCTCGGCAAGAGGGTGAAGGAGGGCGACGTCGTCGTCATCCGCTACGAAGGGCCGCGCGGCGGGCCCGGCATGCAGGAGATGCTCTACCCGACCTCGTTCCTCAAGGGACGCGGACTCGGCAAGGCGTGCGCGCTCATCACGGACGGCCGCTTCTCGGGCGGCACGTCGGGCCTGTCGATCGGGCACGTCTCGCCCGAAGCGGCGGCAGGGGGCACGATCGCACTCGTCGAGGACGGCGACCGCATCGTGATCGACATCCCGAGCAGGGCGATCACGCTCGACGTGCCCGAGACGGTTCTGGATGACCGCCGTCGCGCCATCGAAGACGCAGGTGGTTACCGTCCGGTCGGCCGCGAACGGGTGGTGTCGCCCGCGCTGCGTGCCTATGCGCTGATGGCCACCTCTGCCGACACGGGCGCGGTGCGCGACGTGGATGCCGTAGAGGCTGCGGTCGCCGCAACGCGGACGCCCGCGCCGGTAGGGGTGTAGTCAGCCCTACCCTCGTAGGGGTCCCCCATCGAAACGAGGTGTCGTGTCTGATTCCCCAGCCGAGCTGCGCGTGGCGCGCGGCGGCATGCTGCTGATCGGACTGCTGCTGATCGCGGCCAACCTGCGCGCGGCGATCACGTCGGTGGGGCCGGTGCTGGGCGACATCCGCAGCGATCTCGGGATCGGCGCTGTCACGGCATCCGTGCTCATCTCGATCCCGCTGGTCGCGTTCGGCGTGTTCTCGCCGGTCGCGCCCGTGCTTGCCGCCAAGTTCGGCATCGAGCGCACACTCGGCGGCGCGCTCATCGTGCTCGCGGTGGGCATCGTCGCCCGGTCCTGGCCCGGCCTCGTCACGCTCTGGGCCGGCACCGTGCTGCTCGGCCTCGCGATCGCCGTGCTCAACGTGCTGCTTCCGGCGCTCGTCAAGCGCGACTACCCGAACCGGGTCGGCTCGGTCACCGGGACGTACTCCGCCGTGCAGTCCGGCATCGCGGCCATCGCGGCCGGAGTCGCGGTCCCGATCGCGGATGTCGCACCGCACGGCTGGCGTCTCTCGCTGGGCATCTGGGCGGGGCTGGCGCTCATCGCGTTCGCCGTGTTCCTTCCGCAGTTGCGGAACGGGCCGGAGCGGATGCGTGTGCCGTCGGAGGCGGCTCCCGCCCGTCCAGTCGCGCGCTCGTACCGCTCGCCGTGGGGTGCCGCACTCGCCTGGCAGGTGACGCTGTTCATGGGTCTGCAGTCGACCATCTACTACACGGTGGTCACGTGGTGGCCGTCGGTGGAGCAGGCATCCGGAGTCTCCGCCGCCGTCGCAGGGTGGCATCAGTTCGCGTACCAGATGTTCGGGCTGCTCGGCACGGTGCTGTGCGCCGCGACCATCAACCGCATGCGCGACCAGCGCACGATCGCGGTGGGGGTGAGCGTGCTGATGTTCGTGGGCATCCTCGGACAGCTGACCGCGCCGGCGCTCGGCCTGCTCTGGATCGCGCTCGTCGGACTCGGCTCCGGCGGATCCATCGTGCTCGCCCTCGCCCTGCTCGGCCTGCGCACGCACCACCACGGCCAGTCCGCCGCGCTCTCGGGCATGGCCCAGTCGATCGGCTATCTGCTCGCCGCGACCGGACCGATCGTGATCAGCGTCCTGCACGACGCCAGTGGCGCGTGGGCCGTGCCGCTCATCGTGATGCTCGGCGTCATCGTCGTGCAGGTCGTGTTCGGCGTGCTCGGATCGCGCAACCGGCTGCTGCCGTTGCGTGCGTGAGCGATAGCCCCTGCCGTTGACGTTCCGCTGCCCCGAATTGCGGGTGTGCCGCGGAATACCCGCAATTCGCGTCCGGCGAAGCGGCCGGCGCAACGGGTGCTCAGCGCACGCGGCGGTCGTGCGCAAGCTCGATGAGACGGCCAAGCACGTCGCCCGCGCGCAGGCCGTTGTGTTCGAACTCGCTCGTCACCCACGGCCGCACGCGCGGCAGTAGTGCGGCGGTCTCGAGCGAGAACTCCAGCGGCACGTAGACGTCGTTCACGTATACGGCGGCGGCGCCGCGCACACCGGATGCCTGCAACGCGTCCGCGTCGTAGAGTCGCGGCCACTCGACGTCCGCGATCCGTAGGGCCGTCTCCCGCCACGGCGCCAGCTCGGGCACGGTGTCGAGCCATTCCCGTCGCACGTGCTCCCCGGTGAGAAGCGTCGGGTCGACCGCGAAGTCGTCCGGCTCGACGCGCTCCGCGGACCAGCGGGTGGGCTGCCCGTCCGCGTAGCTGGACTCGTGGATGACGTAGTACAGCGGGTTGCGCGCGCTGAACGGGAGCGCCGACGCGAGGTCGTGGCGGAACGCGTTGGTGCCCGCGTCCTGCTGCAGCAGCGACCACAGCGTCTGCCATCCGTCGTTCGTTCCCAGCAGCATCCCGAGCGAGCGTAGCCGCGACACCGAGACGACCTCACCGCTGGGAAGTTCGATGCGACCGTCGGCGGCGAGGTCGGTGAGGCGGCGCATCCGGTCACGATGCTCCGGAAAGCGGCGGTAGTAGGCCAGCGACGCGGCACGCATCTTGTCGTAGGTGAGCGAGTAGACGTCATCCGGATGCCTGCCGACGGCGGTCAGGCCGCCGGTGAAGTACACGGTGTCGAGGGATGCCGCGTGCGTGGAGAGGTACGCCACGGTCGTGAACCCGCCGAACGACTGTCCGAGCACGTTCCACTGCGACGCGCCGAGGTGCTCGCGCATCGCCTCGCAGTCGCGCACGATCGAGTCGGCGCGCAGGTGCGTGAGGTGTTCGGCGAGCGCATCGGCACCGCGGGCGAGGTCAGCGTCGCCGATCGGCGTGGAGCGTCCGGTGCCTCGCTGGTCGAGCATGACGAGGCGGTAGTGCTGCAGCGCCGCATCGAGCCACGACGGCGCACTCGGCGCGTGAAACGGCACCGGCGCCTCGTGGCCGGGACCGCCCTGAAGATAGACCAGGTACGGCAGCCGCTCGCCGCCCTCTCGCGCGACGACGGATGCCGTCACCTCGATGGTGCGAGCATCCGCCGCGTCGTCCCACACGAGCGGGACCGAGATGGTGTGCTCGTCGACGGTGAGGTCCTGCATGCGTCTCGTCGTGACCATGCTGCGAGTCTATGGTCGCGTCGACCGGCGCTTCCCGACGTCGAGGTCCCGCCGTCAGCAGCGGACTACACGGTGAAACCAGCGGCCGGCCAGGACGGATGCTCGTGCGGCGGCACGCTGAAGATGCGCGAGTAGATGTCGTCGATGACGGCATTCTTGTCGAGGTTGTACGAGTCCGGGTCATCGACCGTCTCGACAGCGAGTCGTCGCTTCGCGGCGGCGTAGAGGTCGCGGTCGTCGGGATGCGAGCGCAACCAGTCGCGGAACAAGAGGTGCCGGAGCGGCTCGGGAGTTCCGGCCTGGAACACGTGCACGTTGACGCCGCCGCCGGTGCGCACGAGCATCCGATGTCCGTTCCACCACGGCTCGCGCAGCACATGGCGGTAGCCGGCGGCGTTCAGCGCGGGAACGTAGGCGGCCTCGTTGGACGAGTCGGGAACCTGCACATCGATATCGATGATCGGCTTGGCCGGCAGCTCGGGCACCGACGTCGATCCGACGTGCTCGATACGCACGATGAGGTCGCCGAGCGCGTCCGCGATCTTCGTCCGCTCACGCTCATACTCCGCCGGCCAGGCGGGGTCGGGCTCGACGATGACGATCGGGTCGAAGGCGGCGGGCGGACCGTCGACCCAGCGGATGTCCTGCTGGTCCTCGTCTCCGAGCTGCCGGCGGACGAGCTCCTCCGGGTACTTCTCCTCGTGCTGCGTGCGCACTCCGACCTCCTGTTTCCGTGTCCGCTCCGAACGAACAAAGTCCACCAGGCTACGACTCCGCGAGTGCCGGCTGCAAGCATCCGTCGACGTCGACGTCGACGCCCGCGGCCCGGACGCCGCTGCGAGGATGTCACGGTGACGTACGACGCGACGGAGACCACAACGGACTACTCCGCGGTGCGAGTGAGGATGCACGCGAACGCCCGGTTCGAGGCGTTCGTCGCCGCGTTCGAGCAGGCCGTGCCCGAGTTGTCGCAGGCGGATGCCCTCGCACGGCTCGCCGAGGACGGGGACTGGTCCGCATTCACCCGCGGCCTGCTGTGGGAGGCACCGAGCGGGTTCGTGCGCGTCTGGTCGTGGTCGCCGTCTGACCTGATGCGCCATGCCGGCAACGCCACGCCGAGCGCGGTCTGGCTGATCGTGAACCACGCGATCGGGGCACGCCTCTTCCGCCACGACCCGGCCGCCATGCTGTACTCGCCGCTTCGCCTCGAGGCTCACGCCGCGCCGGATGCCGGCACCATCCTGAGCTTCGACGTTCCGAGTGCACGACTGCGCGGGTTCGGCATCAACAAGGTCACGCAGGCCGGCGCCGAACTCGACCGAGCGCTCGGCGACCTGCTCGAGGACCTCGGGCTCCCGCGGCCGGCCGCGTTGCGTCGCTGAGGCCGCTGCGTCAGCGACGCGGACGCACGGTGAGGCCCTGTGCGCACGTGCCGATGACGCGGCTCTCGTCGTGCAGCACGGTCTGCGTGACGCCCAGGCCGCTCACTCCGTACGCGACGGTGGTGTCGAACCCGAGCCACTCGCCCTGCGGCTCCGCGAACAGGTGCGCGGTCAGGTCGATGTTGGGGAACAGCACATCCTGCGGCGCGAACCGCGGCGTGATGCCGTTGGCGATGTCGAGGATGCTCAGCAGCCGTCCCGTCGCACTCACCGGCTCTCCCTCGAGCAGCGGCACACGCGGGCGCAGCCACACCTGCGCGCGGCCCTGCTCCAGGCGCTTGCCGTGCACGTCGACGGTGCGCACGAACTCGCCGGGCCAGGCGTCGAACCCGCGCCAGTCCTCGAGCTCCTCGCGAGAAGGCATCGACGGGAACGCGTTCCCGGCAAGCGCCTCCGTGTCGTGCCTGGCCATCATCCACGCGCGCAGGATGACGGATGCCCGCCCGCCGTGGCTCATCGTCGCCTCGACGAGCTCGACGGTGCGGCCGGGTCGCAGCATCCGTGTCTCGATCTCCACCACGTCGATCGGCATCGTGCCGAGGATGTCGAACGACAGCCGGCCGAGCTGCAGCCCGTCGGCGAGACGCCCGGCGAACGCGCGCTCGACGACGTGCGTGAGCAGGCCGAGCGCCGGGGCGATGTGCTGCTCCATCGGATCCCACGCTCCGCCCACCGCCTCCGTTGCACGGAAACGGGAGTCGTCGAGGCGTTCGAAGTAAGCGGTCACCTAAGGGATCGTAACGAGGCGGCTCACCATTTCCCGCCGGGAGTGGTCAGGATCACCAGCTGCTGCGTCGCCCTCGTCATCGCGACATAACGGTCGACCGCGCCCTCGATGCCGTCGCCGAAGCGGTCGGGTTCGACCAGCACCACGAGGTCGAACTCGAGGCCCTTCACGTGCTCCGGGCTGAGCGAGCGGACCCGCGCGCTGCCCTCGAACGAGGCGTCGCCGATCACGCACGCCACGCCCTCCGCGTGCTCGGCCGCCCAGGTGTCGACGACGCCGCGCAGCTGGGACGCGGATGCCCGCACCACCGGACGCCCGCCGTGACGGATCGAGACCGGCACGTTCGCATCCGGGATCGCGGCGCGGATTACCGGCTCGGCGGCATCCATCACCTCCTGCGGCGTGCGGTAGTTGATGCTCAGCGACGCCTGTACCGCCTCGCCCAGCCCGACGCGCGCCAACCGCTGGTGCCACGACTCGGTGAAGCCGTGCCGCGCCTGCGCCCGGTCGCCCACGATCGTGAGGCTGCGCGACGGGCAGCGCTGCAGCAGCATGCGCCACTCGGCGTCGGTGAGCTCTTGCGCCTCGTCGACGATCACGTGCGCGAACGGGCCGGCGAGTGCGTCCGGATCCGCTGCCGGCAGCGCCGCCTCATCGACCAATGCGTTCTGGAGGTCCTGTCCGCGCAGCATGGTCATGACGAGCATCTCGGAGTCGTCCGAGGCGATCAGGTCTTCCGTGATGCGCTCACGCTGCTCCCGCTCCGCAGCGAGCGCGGCCCCGCGTTCGCGGGCGCGGCGGGTGGCATCCGGGTCACCGATGCGCAGCCGGGCGGCGTCGAGCAGCGGGAGGTCGGGGACGGTCCAGGCGCGGGCATCCGCGCGCTCCAGCATCCTCACCTCGGCGTCGTCGAGCCAGGGAGCGCACAGCCGCAGGTACGCGGGCACCGACCACAGGTCGCCGACCACGCCGGCCGGGTCGAGCAGCGGCCACGCCTTCGCGAACGCCCCGGACAGGGCGTCATCGCCGGCCAGATAGCGGCGCAGCTGGTGCGGAGGCACCTCGTCGTCGTCGAGCTGGTCGACCAGGATCTCGAGCAGGGCATCCCACACCTGCTGTCTTGCTTCGTTGTGCGGCTCGCTGGGCTCAGCGGAGTCGAACGCCTCGGCCCACTCGGCCGCACCCAGCTCCGTGTCGCCCCACGGCGTCTCGACCACGAGGTCGGCGGTCGGCGGCTGCTCGTAGTACTTCACGGCAGCCTCGACGGCGTCGACGAGCCGAGCGGATGCCTTCAGCCGCGCCACCCGGCGGTCGCGTTCATCCGACGCGAAACCGCCCTCTGGCACGAGGTCGCGCAGCGTGCAGATGCGCACGCTGTCCTCGCCCAGGCTGGGTAGAACGTTGTCCACGTATTCGAGGTATGCCTGGTGCGGGCCGACGAACAGCACGCCTCCGCCCGCGCCGCCGATGCGCGGCTCGGAGTACAACAGGTAGGCGGCACGGTGCAGCGCGACGACGGTCTTGCCGGTTCCCGGGCCGCCGTCGACCACCAACGGGCCGTGGGAGTCGGCCCGGATGATGGCATCCTGATCCGATTGGATGGTGCTCAGCACGTCGCGCATGCGCGGCGAACGGGTGCCGTCGAGGCTCGCGATGAATGCGGACTGGTCGTCGAGCGCGGCCTTGTGTTCCAGTCCTTCGGCCGTGAACACCTCGTCCCAGTAGTCGGTGATGCGGCCCTTGCTCCATCGGTAGCGTCGACGGCTCGCGAGGCCCATCGGGTTCGCGTGCGTGGCGGCGAAGAACGGCTCGGATGCCGGTGCCCGCCAGTCCACCAGCAGCCGGCGTCCGTCGTCGTCGGTGAGACCGAGCCGCCCGATGTAGATCGGCTCGCCGCCGTCGGTGGCCACCATGCGGCCGAGGCAGAGGTCGAGTCCGAAGCGACGCAGCAGCCGCAATCGGGACGCCAGGCGGCGGATCTCCAGGTCGCGGTCCATCGCCTGCTGGCCGACGCCGCCGGGCTCCCGCCGAGCGGTGACGAGCCGGGCCTGGAGGTCGGCGAGCTGGCGGTCGAGTGTTCGCCGCAGGGCAGCGAAGTGCTCCTCGTCGGCGCCGATCAGCGCCTGGTCCGCTTTCGCCGCGAGTCGACCGGGGAGCGCGAACGCGCTCGCGTGTGTCGTGGTCATCCGTAGCCCCATCATTCTCGCGCTGGATTCCCGGCGCGACCAGCGATTCTGCCAGGGCAGATGGCCCTTGCGGCAAGCCCCTGCCCGTGCGGGATAATGGAAATGCAGGCGTTGCACGCACAGTTCGGGCCGCGATTCGACCGGAGGAGGCTAGTCCGTTCGATCGCTCACGGCCTGCTTAAGCAGGTCGACGATCGGACCAAGCCGCTCCGTCACGACATCCCACAAGATGTCATCGTTCATCTCGAGGTAGCCCCCGTGAGCAGCGATGTTCCTGACGCGCGCCAGGCCCGCGAGCTGTGCCTCGTCGATCAGCGCCGTGAGGTCGGAGAACTTCGGTACCTCGGTCAGCGACTTCAACCGGATCACGGCCATGCATGCCGCGTCGTGCGATGGTGATCCCTCGATGAAGTCGGCTCTGTCGCTCCGCCGCACGCGTGTGATCCTGGCCGTGATCCCCGACAGTTCCTCGAGCAGGTTCCGTGCGTCACGCTCACCGGCACTCCCCGCACTGTCGCGGCCGTCATTCGAGGTTCCGGCACCGCTGCTTGCTCGGTTCACAGGGGAACGGCCTCGCCAAGCGCAGCCCGGCCGATTGAGGACTTTCGTGCGGCCGACTCGACGAACATGTCCACCGGAAACCCGGTCACCCGTTCGATCTGCTCAGGAGCAGCGTATGCACGGAGCGTGTCCGCATCATCTGCCAGTTCGACGAGCAGGTCGATATCGCTGTCGAACCCATCGACCCCACGTGCGATCGAACCGAACACGCGAACTTTCGACAGCCCATACCTGTCCGCGATGGCTTGCACTTCGTCCCGGTGCACGCGCAACGCGGAACTCGGCCGGTAGTCCGCCGCCCTGAGGATGCGCTCCAGCAACTCTTCAGACGGGGCGCGCCGGCCCGCCTCGATCGCCGCAAGGTTGGGCTGACGGATGCCCGCACGGTCGGCGACAGCCCTTTGTGTGAGGCCCGCTGCTCGCCGCGCTTCTCGGACGAGCGAAGCTGCCGACGCCGGGTCGAATCGAGGCATGCCGCGATTATATCGCGATGGATATCACCTGTCGCCCTTGGCCGTCTGGTGTTCGAACTCGGCCGCGGCCAGCCGCGCCGTCGCCTGCGCCCAGCGGCCGGTGCTCAACACGGCGAGAACGGCGAGTGTGATGCCGAGGGATGCGAGCATCCACCAGACGCCGCGAGCCGCATCGGTGAACGCTGCGGCTTCCGCGCCGGTGTGATGGATTCCCGTGCTCAGGATGCCCAGGCTCGGTCCGACCACGACGCCCGCGATCGCGACGCCCAGAGCGGTGCCCGCCTGCCGGCCCGCCGACGCGAGAGAGGCGGCGAGACCCGCCATGGATCGCGGCATTCCCGACACCGCCGTGTTGCTGATCGGCGGGTTGGCGAAGCCGAGGAACACGCCGACGAGGAGGAAGGCGGCCAGCAGTGCGGGCATCCACGTCGTCGGAGTGGCCCAGAGCAGCGCGATGCCCGCCACGGCGAGCGCGAGACCCGCGATCAGGAGCGGATGCCGCGGGCCGCGCGCGCCGACCATGCGACCGGAGATCGGCGACAGCGCGAGCACGAGCACGCCGATCGGCAGCAGGCAGAGCCCCGCCGACCAGGCGGGAAGGCCGCGGACCGTCTGCAGGTAGAGCGTGATGACGAACAGGAACGCCTGGAAGCCGCACAGGGCCAGGATCGCCATGACGAGCGCCGAGACGAACGGCACGCTGCGGAAGAGCCTCGGCTCCAGCAGCGGATCCCGCACGCGGCGTTCGACGAAGACGAGGGCGATGGCGCTCGTGACCGAGGCGGCGGCCGCAGCCAGGATCGCCGGGGACGTCCAGCCCAGCGATCCGCCCTCGATGACGGCGAACACCGCGCCGCCGAGCAGGACGGCAACCAGCAGCTGTCCGGCGGGGTCGAAGCGGCGGGCGCGAGCGGCGCGGGACTCGGGCACGAACACGGTGACGAGTACGACGGCGAGCGCGACGATCGGCAGGTTCACCATGAAGACGCCGCGCCAGCCGGCCGCGTCGACGAGGACTCCGCCCAACACCGGGCCGAGGGCGAGCGCCACGCCGCTCATCGAGCCGAACACACCGATCGCCCTGCCGCGCTCCCGCTGGTCGGTGAACGTGTTCGCGACGATCGCCAACGCCACCGGGTTGAGCATCGTACCCCCGACGGCCTGACCCGCGCGGGCCGCGACGAGGCATCCGATCGTGGGGGCGAGCCCGCACGCGAGGGAGCCGAGGCCGAAGATCACGAGGCCGATGACGAACATCCTTCGACGTCCGAACCGGTCGGCGAGCGAGCCGGAAAGCACCAGGAAGACGGCGAGCACGAGGGCGTAGGCGTCGACGGTCCACTGCAGGCCAGTCGCCGTGGCGTGCAGCTCGCGACGGATGTCCGGCAGTGCCACGTTCACGATGGAGAGGTCCATCACGACGACGATCATGCTCACGCAGCAGATCGCGCGGATCAGCACGCGTCTGCCGCGGCTCGGCTCGGTGGCCGGCCGCGCGGCGCGCACCATGGGTGGGGTCGGAGTGCCGGATGATGGAATCGGGCTGGGGGCTCGCATGGTCTCGAACGTAGGATTTAGAGCGTGCTCGAAGTCAAGACGGCGCCAACGCCGACGCATCCCGCCCATCCATCGGAGGCAGACTATGAGGTGCCGGAGGGCGGCGTGACCATCGCCGAGACGGCCCGCCGCACCGGCGTGAGCGCCCACACGCTGCGCTACTACGAGCGCGCCGGCCTCGTCGTCTCGCCCGTCGACCGCACGAGCGGGGGCCGTCGTCGATACCGCCACCTCGATCTGAAGTGGATCGTGATCTGCACCAAGCTGCGCGCCACCGGGATGCCGATCAAGGGCATCCGCAGGTACGCGGAGCTGGTGGCAGCAGGGCCGGGCAACGAGCAGGAACGCCTCGAACTGCTCGAGGCGCACCGCGCGAGCGTGCTGGAGAAGCTCGCCGAGGTGCAGGAGAACCTGCAGACCATCGACCACAAGATCGCGGTCTATCGCGGGAGCCTGGCCGCCGGCGAAGCCGATCGGCTCTGGGCGCCCCGTTAGGGGCCCGACTTTCTGCGTTCAGGTCGCGAAATCTGCCGTTATCCGGGCGTCATAACGGCAGATTTCGCGACGTGAAGCGGGTGCCGAGGCGACCTACGAGGTCAGGAAGTCCACGACCAGCGGGGTCACCGACTCCGCCTGATCGCGCAGCACGGTGTGCGAACCGCCCCTCACGATGAGCAGGCGAGCGTGCGGGATGCTGCTGGCGAGCATCCGGGTGTGCCCGCGACGGATGACGTCGTGCTGACCGGCGAGCACCAGAGTCGGCGCCGAGATGCGGCGCAGGTCGCGCATCCCGATGCCGGGCGAGTCGAGCATGAGACGCAGCAGCTCGAGCTTGCGCCTGCGCGCGGGGCCGGGGGTGAGGATCGCGGCGAGGTGGAGCATCCGCAGTCCCCATCGCACCCCGAAGCGCAGGCCGCTGACGCCGAGGTTGCCGGAGGCGAGCACGAGGGAGCGCACGAGTTGCGGATGCCTGACCGCCAGCAGAATCGCCACGTTCGCGCCGTCGGAGAAGCCGAGCACGTCGAACCGCTCCGGTGCGGCATCCGTTCCGGCGCCGAGCGCGCGGATCACTCGTGCCGCGTCGTCGGCCATGCGTGAGAGCGTGAGCGGGCCGGTGCCCCGTGCCGACCGCCCCTGACCGCGGCAATCCATCGCCACGACACGGCGGTGCTCCGCAAGGAGGGGCACGTTGCGGTCGAAGAAGCGCAGGTTGCCGGAGTTGCCGTGGATGACCAGCAGCGGCGCCCCGGAGCCGCGCACCTCCACGTGGAGATCGCCGACCCGGTGCTGCCAGCTCGAGTGCTCGCCCGGCAGCGCGTCGGGGCGCGGCAGCACATCGGCGCCATTCCCCGGCGTCGGACCGCGTTGCAAACCGAGCACGATGACACGGTAAGTCACCTGCCTATGCGGCGTGCATGCATCCGCTCAGCGCCGGCCGCGGAACGCGGCGCCTACTCCTCGGTGTGGCCCAGCTGCGGCGACGGCACGAAACGGGCCGTGCGCGACGACATCGCGTCGAGCTCGAGTACGACCAGCTCGTTCTCCCCCGTGCGCGTAGCACCGGCCGGTACGTAGAGCGTCCGCTGGGGTCCGGCGCTCCAGTAGCGCCCGAGCGGAAACCCGTTCACCCACGCTGCACCCTTGCCCCAGCCACTCGTGTCGAGGAAGAGGTCGGCGGATGCCCCTAGCTCGAACACCGCGCGATGGAACCCGGGCAGCGACAGATCACTGTGGCCCGCCCCGCGGCTGACGATGCGCCCCGACGCAGCAGCACCAGCCGTGTGCGCGAGCGCATCCGCGTCCAGCTGCAGTGTCTCCCACCGGTCAAGCTGCACGCCGTCGACCATCGCCGGGCCGATGAGGCCCTTCCGCTCCCCGATGCGCGGACCATAGTCGACGCGTCCCTCGTCCTCCACGATGACGAGCAGCTCATGCCCGCCGGGCACGACCAGGGCTTGCTCGTGCCGCTCGCGCGCCAGCACTCCGACCCGCACGCCGTCCACAACGACGATCGCGCGGTCGCGCACCTCGCCGAAGGTGAGCACGGCGGGCGAATGGTTGGGCAACGCGGCCCGGTAGCCGACCAAGCCTCGGTACACGCCCAGGTCTTCCATGGTGGGCAGCGTCGAATGCGGCTCCCAGGAGCCGACGGATGCCGCGGCATCCAGAAGCCCGACGACAGGCTCGAGAGGCACCTCGACGCTGGGCGCCGGCGACCCCGCGACCTGCTCGAACTCCGGCACGGGCGCGTACTTCGCGATCACCTCGCGGAACGCCCAGAACTTCTCGGTCGGTTCTCCGGCCTCGTCGATCGGGGCGTCGTAGTCGTACGAGGTGGTGATCGGCTGGTACACGCCCTTGTCGTTCGCACCGTTCGTGAAGCCGAAATTGGTGCCGCCGTGCACCATGTAGATGTTCACCGAGGCGCCGGCGGCGAGCAGTGCGTCGAGCTCCGCTGCGGATGCCGCGGCCGAGGTCGTGTGGTGGTGCGCGCCCCAGTGATCGAACCAGCCGCACCAGAACTCGCCGCACATCAGCGGACCGGTCGGCTGCTCGCGCCGCAGGTGTGCGAGGCGATGGGCGGTGTGCGAGCCGAACGACGCCGTCTTGTGCAGCTCGGGCAGGCTGCCGTCCGCGATCATCGAACCGCTCGGCTGGTCGACCGTGATGAGCGGAACCGTGATCCCGGATGCCCGCGTCGCCCCGGTGAGCTCCCGCAGGTACTCCTTGTCCGAGCCGTACGCGCCGTACTCGTTCTCCACCTGCACGAGGATGACCGGACCGCCGTCATCCACCTGCAGCGGTGCGACGATGCCGAGCACGTGATTCAGGTAGCGCTTCGCGGGTTCGAGGAAGCGGGCATCCGTGCTGCGCATGCGCACATCGGGGTCGGCGAGCAGCCATCCGGGAAGGCCGCCGCCGTCCCACTCCGCGCAGATGTACGGGCCGGGGCGCACGATCGCGAACATGCCCTCCTCGGCGACGATCTCCAGGAATCGAGCGAGGTCGAGCGTCGGATCGTCGGTGACGTAGACGCCGGGCCGCGGCTCGTGCTCGTTCCACGGAACGTAGGTCTCGATGGTGTTGAGCCCCATGGCGCGGGCTAGACGGATGCGGTCGCGCCAGTGCGCGGGATGCACGCGGAAGTAGTGCAGCGCCCCCGAGATGACGCGGAACGGCGCTGAATCGAGCAGGAAGGCGTCGGATCCGATCTCGAAACGGCCCATGCGTGAGAACTCCAGGTGTGTGCGGGTGCGGCAGAGGAAACGGGCCGGCTCATGGTTCGAGCCGGCCCGTCATCGGGTGTGGGTTTCGAGCAGTAGCGAGCTAGCCGGCCTTGACCGTGAAGCCCTGCTGGTTGCCGTAGCTGATCAGCTGCTTCTGCCAGGCCTCGAGCCCGGAGTCGAGCGAGGTCGCGCTGCTGTACGACTGGCCCACCGTGTCGGCGAAGATGCTGTTCGCGTACACCTCGTACGGCAGGTACTGCCAGCCCGGCAGCACGTTCTTCGCACCGTCGACCAGCACCTTGTTGATCTTCTGGCCTGCGAAGTACGCGGGCGCCTGGTTCAGGAACGAGTCGGAGTTCTGGTCAGCGACCGTCGACGGGAATCCGCCGCCGCTCTTCACGAAGATGTCGACGCTCTGCTTGCTGTCGTTCAGCCACTTCAAGAACCCTGCGGCGAGCGCCTGGTTCTTGCTCTGCTTCATGACGACCTCGGAGCTTCCGCCGTTCTCCGCGTTCACGGCCTTGCCGTCGTAGGTCGGGATCGGCGCGACGGCCCACTGACCGGATGCCTGCGGCACCGACGACTCGAGCACACCGGGCATCCAGGCGCCGGTGATCAGCGTGGCGATATCGCCGTTGCCGAGGCCCTTGTACCAGTCATCCGTCCAGCCCGGCGTCTGGGAGAGGAGCTTGTTCTCGACGAGCTCGTTCCACACCGCGGTGAACTTCTTGGTGCCCGCATCCTGCAGGTTGATCGTCACCTTCGTGCCGTTGACCTGGAACGGATGCCCGCCGGCCTGCCAGATCATGCTGGTCGCGAACCCGGGGTCACCGCTGTCCGAGGTGATGTAGGCGTTCGGGTCGGCGGCGTGCAGCTTCTTGGCGGCATCCACGTACTCGGCCCACGTCGTCGGCACCGTGATGCCGTACTTATCGAAAACGGTCTTGTTGTAGAACATCGCCATCGGCCCGGAGTCCTGAGGCAGGCCGACGAGCTTGCCCTGCACGTTGACGTTGTTCCACGGACCGACCGAGAAGTCCTTCTTCAGCTTGTCGAAGCCGAACTGCGTGAGGTCGACGAGCGAGTCGCTGAGCGCGAACTGCGGCAGCGCGTAGTACTCGACCTGGGCGACGTCCGGTGCACCCTTGCCCGCCTTCACGGCGTTCTGCAGCTTCGTGTACTCCGTGGTGTTGGTGCCGGCGTTGACGAGCTTGACGTGCACCTTCGGGTACGCCTTCTCGAACGCGGCGACCTGTGCCTTGGCGGCCGGGGTCCACGTCCAGTACGTGATGGTTCCGCCCTGCTTGAGGGCCGCGGCCACGTCCGTCGAGCTGGCGCCTGACCCGTTGCCGGATGACGAGCATCCGACCAGGGCGGCAGCGACGACCGCACCGGCGGCCGCCACGGATGCGAGCCGGCGGAGCGCCGACGATCGCGTGCTGTGTTTCATTTCGTGCCTTTCACTTCATCGGGATGGGGAAGGGGGTTCGAGTAGAGGGGCGGCGCTCAGGACTTGACGCTTCCGGCGGCCAGCCCCGACTGCCAGTAGCGCTGCAGGAACAGGAAGGCCACGACGATCGGCACGATCGTGAGCAGGCTTCCGGTGATGACGAGGTTGAAGATCGGCTGCGCGCCAACACCTGTGGCCTGCGCGCTCCACTGGCTGAGGCCGACCGTGAGCGGATACCAGGTCGGATCGCTCAGCATGATCAGCGGCAGGAAGTAGTTGTTCCAGGTGGCGACGATCGCGAACAGCAGCACCGTGACGATGCCGGGCGCGAGCAGCTTCAGCGAGATGGTGAAGAACGTGCGCAGCTCGCTGGCGCCATCCATGCGCGCCGCCTCGAGCACCTCGGTGGGGACGGCGTCGATCGCGAACGTCCAGATCAGGTAAAGCCCGAACGGGCTGATCAGCGACGGCAGGATGATCGCCCACGGCGTGTTCGTCAGCCCGAGCTGGCTGAACAGCAGGAACGTCGGCACCGCCAGCGCGGTTCCCGGCACGGCGATCGCACCGAGCACGATCGCGAACACGGCGCGCCTGCCGCGGAAGGCGAACTTCGCGAGTCCGTATCCGGCCAGCGTCGCCAGCAGGGTCGCGCCGCCTGCTCCGACCACGACGTACAGCAGCGTGTTGCCGAACCAGTGCAGGAAGATGCCGTCCTTGTAGGTGAACGTCTCGACGATGTTCTGGAACAGGGCGAAGTGGTGGCCGAAGCCGAGCCCGAACGTGGTGAACAGGTCGCCCTGCGTCTTGGTGGCGTTGATGAGCAGCCACGCCAGCGGCACGAACGAGTAGACGACGAAGAGCGCCATCACGATCGTGAGCAGGATGTTGCGGCGCGGGCGTGCGGCCGGCCTGCGTCGACGCACCGCGGTGGCGGGTCGACGGATGCCGCCTGCCGGGCGAGTGCGGGCATCCTTCTGCCGGATGCCGGCATCCGTCGGCGTTGTCGTGGTCGCGCTGGTCATCGGTTCTCCGCTCTCGTTCCGCGCACCTGCACCACGTAGGCGATGACGGCGGTGATGAGCCCCATCACGATCGCGACGGCCGCCGAGTAGTTGAACTGCTGGCCGGCGAACGACAGGTTGTAGGCGTACATGTTCGGCGTGAAGTTGCTGCTGATCGCGTTCGGAGCGAGCGGTTGCAGCAAGTTGGGCTCGTTGAAGAGCTGGAAGCTTCCGATGATCGAGAAGATGACGGCGATCACGAGGGATCCGCGGATGGCCGGGAGCTTGATGTTGAACATCACTCGCCAGGCGCCTGCGCCGTCGAGTTCGGCAGCCTCGTACAGGTCGGGCGAGATGACCCGCAGCGCCGAGTAGAAGATGAGCATGTTGTAGCCCATGAACTCCCAGGTGACGATGTTGCCGATCGAGCCGAGGATCCATGACTTGGCCAGTGGCGCGAGGTGCCAGCCGAACGCGTCGTTCACGGCCGCCGTGAGGCCGAACTGGTCCCCGTAGATGAAGCCCCAGATGAGCGCGGCCACCACACCGGGCACGGCGTAGGGCAGGAAGATCGCGATGCGGAAGAACCCGGCACCGTGCAGCCGGGCGCTGTCGAGGGCGAGCGCCGCGATGAGCGAGAGCACGAGCATGATCGGCACCTGCACCACGAGGAACAGCAGCACGCGCAGGAACGCCTCCCAGAACTTCGCGTCCTGGAAGAGCGTGATGTAGTTGCCGAGGCCGACGAAGGCGGTGCCGCCGACGAGCTGAGTGCGGAAGACGCTCAAGGCGAGCGCGTAGACGATCGGCGCCACGATGAACAGCGCGAGGCCGATCATGAACGGCGTGATGAAGCCGACGCCGGCGAGCGAGACGCGACGCTGCAGCGTCGAGCGCTTGCGGCGGGCGGGCGAGCTGTCGCCGTTCCGGCGAGAGCCGGTCGCACCGGCGGACGATGTGGTGATGGACGACACGGATTCGGGTTCCTCAACGAACGATGTTCACGTAAACATGTTTACGCTAACATACACGGCGGTACGATTCTGTCGGTCGCACTCGCGGTCTCCGGCAGCCGCTGTCGAAGGGCGAGAGTGGCCGCGAGCGAAGGAGCGGGGATGACCGACACGGAGCAACGGGAGCGGCTTCGCCCGGCATCCATCGCCGATGTCGCCGCGAGGGCCGGCGTTTCCTCCCAGACGGTGAGCCGTGTCTCCAACGGCCTCGACACCGTCAAGGCCGAGACCCGGGATCGCGTGCTCGCCGCCATGGCCGAGCTCGACTACCGGCCCAACAGCGCGGCGCGCGCCCTGAAGAGCGGCCGGTTCCAGACCATCGGCGTGCTCATGTTCACGCTGCAGAACATCGGATCCATCCGCATCCTCGACGCGATCACCGCCGAGGCAGCGACCCACGGCTTCTCGATCGACCTCATCTCGATCGGCGACCCGTCGACCGGGGGCATCACGGATGCCCTCTCGCGGCTCGATCACGAAGCCGTCGACGGCATCATCGTCATCCTCGAGGCGCACGAGCTCAGCGAGCACTCGATCACGTTCCCCGACCGCATCCCGTCGGTTCTCGTGGACTCTCGCGAGTACGACGACCGGATCTCGGTGAACGCGGACCAGCGGCAGGGCGCACGACTCGCCGTCGAGCACCTGCTCGGGCTAGGGCATCCGACCGTCTGGCACGTGGCCGGCCCGACCGAGACGTCGAATGCCGCATCGGACCGCGCGAACAGCTGGCGGGAGACGCTCCGGTCGCACGGCATCGAGCCGCCAGAGCCTCTCGGCGGAAGCTGGCGAGCGGAGTCCGGCTACGAGGCGGGGCGCTCGATCGCCGCCCGAGAGGATGTCTCCGCCGTCTTCTGCGCGAACGACCAGCTCGCGCTCGGCGTGCTGCGCGCCCTGCACGAGGCGGGCCGCGACGTTCCCGGCGAGATCAGCGTGGCCGGGTTCGACGACAACCCCGAGTCGGCCGAGTACTGGCCGCCGCTGACCACGGTTCGCCAGAACTTCGCGGAGGTCGGGCAGCGCGCATTCGCTCTGCTCAACCAGGCGATCCAACGCGAGACGGTGGATCCGGGGCTTCGCCTGATCGACAACGAGCTCGTGGTGCGGGCGTCGACCGGGGCGTACGGGAACCCGGTCTGACACCCGCTCGTCGTGGCTACAGCTCGGTCGGATACGGCCGATCCACCACCAGGTTCTTCATGACGAGCGTGGACTGGAACCGCTGAACGCCGGGCAGGCGGGCGAGCTCGTTGTCCTGGAACTGCGCGTAGGTGTCGAGATCCGTCGTGCGCACCCGCAGGATGTAGTCCGGGTCGCCGAACAGGCGCTGCGCGAGCAGCACGTTCGGGATGTCCGCCACCGCCTTCTCGAAGGCCAGGAGCGTCTCGCGGTCCTCCTGCTTCATGGTGATGAAGACGAGGGCCTCGAAGTGCAGCCCGAGCGCGGCGGGATCCACGATCGCCCGGTATCCGACGATCGCGCCGGACGTCTCCAGATCGCGCACACGACGGTGGGTCGGAGAGAGCGTCAGGCCGACTCGGGAAGCGAGATCGGTGACGCTCAGCCGACCCTCGCTCTGCAGCTCGGCAAGGATCTTGCGGTCCAGCCTGTCGATCGTCACATTTCTTCCCGTCACCGCGCTACTGGAGTCAGAAGTGAGCAGCACCTTGCGGGCATTCTGGCATAAGTTCCTGCTCGAAAGGAGGCAGGATGAATCCCGCTGCAGTGCTCGGATTCGCCGGGGTCGCGCTCTCGCTGATCGTGGTGCCGGGCCCGGACTGGGCGTACGTGCTCGGCGTCGGAGCGCGTGAACGCGTCGTGTTCCCCGCCGTAGGTGGACTCGTCGTCGGATACGCGCTGCTGACTGGCATCGTCGCCGCAGGTATCGGACAGCTCGTCACCGCTCTGCACGGGTTCCTGATCGGCCTCACGTTCCTGGGCGCCGCGTACCTCCTCTATCTGGGCATCATGACGCTACGGCATCCGTCGGCCATCGACGTCTCGGATGCCACGAGCGACGGGTCGCGACACTGGCGTCTCGTGGGCAAAGGGATCGGCGTGAGTGCACTGAATCCCAAGGGGCTGCTCGTGTTCCTGGCGATCCTGCCGCAGTTCGCTCGCCCCGGCGGAGCGTGGCCGATGACGGCGCAGCTCGCGCTGCTCGGCGGCGTGTTCGTGGCGCTATGCTTCGGCTTCTACATGTCGTTGGGGTTCGGGGCCCGACGCTTCCGGATGGCTCGTCCGGTGGCGGCGCGCATCATCAGCCGCGTCTCCGGGATGGCCATGATCCTCGTCGGCCTCCTGCTCGTCGCAGAGCGAGTCGCCCAGCTGGCCGGGGCGAACCCGGTGTGAGGCGACGGCTTGGGGCAGAAGGG
>NZ_JBQCIE010000025.1:0-3753 GCF_051954055.1 Humibacter sp.
GACGTTGAGTCGTCGCGGGACATGGTTGTCATGGTGTCCGGAGCGGACACGATTCCCTGCGGGACAGGGTTCCAATGTGGAAGCCGAACGACTTCCCATATCTGGGGACGGCGAGTGTGCTGCCGCCGGACGACTCGGCGCTGGGTGCAGTGCCTCCGTGCCGGCGTGGTGACGAACCGGGCATGCGCGACGAGCATCCACTTGCGCTACACGAATCGGCATCCGCCACACATATCGGCATCCGCTACGGAAACTTCGTGTAGCGGATGCCGGAAGGTGTAGCGCTTCGCGAAGGCACAGCCCTTCGGGTCGGGAGCGAGCGGGAACGGGGGCCGGCGGGCGCCCGCCGGTATACTTTCGAGGACAATGGACGACCCTCCTTCTGCCAGTTCGCCCACGTTTTCGAGCCACCGGACGCCGAGTGCCGGTGAGCGGCGCGGCCGGAGGCGGTGACGGCCGTGACGGAGTGGCTCATGCTCGCCGCCGGCCTGGTGCTCACCGTCGGCACGGGATTCTTCGTCGCCAGCGAGTTCGCCCTGGTGAACCTCGACAGAGCCGATCTGGAGGCCCGGAGGGATCGCGGTGAGACGCGGCTGGCGATGACGATCGCCGCCCTCAAGATCACCTCCACACATCTCTCCAGCGCGCAGCTCGGCATCACGCTCACGACGCTGCTCACCGGCTATCTCATGGAGCCGTCCATCTCGTCGCTGCTGGCCGGGCCACTCGAGTCGATCGGGCTACCGGCCGGCGCGGTGCCGCCGATCGGCACCGTCGTGGGCATCCTCGTCGCCACGCTCGTGTCGATGATCCTCGGTGAGCTCGTGCCTAAGGGCTTCGCGCTCGCCCTGCCCCGCGCGACGGCGAAGGTCGTCATCCCGTTCCAGACCCTCTTCACCACGGTGTTCCGTCCGGCCGTGTTCGTGCTGAACGCCAGCGCCAATGGCGTGCTGCGCTCGTTCGGGGTCGAGCCGAAGGAAGAGCTCTCCGGAGCGCGCAGTGCAGAGGAACTGGCATCGCTGGTGCGCCGTTCCGCGAGTGCAGGGCTGCTCGAATCGGATACCGCCACTCTGCTCGGCCGCACGTTGCGGTTCTCCGAGCACACGGCATCCGACGTCATGACACCGCGTCCTCGCGTGGCCAGCGTGCACCGGTCCGAACCGGCGACGGAGGTGCTGGCGCTGGCGAGGCGCACCGGTTTCTCGCGCTTTCCGGTGATCGACGACGACATCGACGACATCGTGGGCATCGTGCACGTGAAGCAGGCCGTCGCGGTCCCGATCGAGCGCAGGGAGCTGGTGCCGGCATCCGCTCTGCAGACGGATGCCGTGCGCGTGCCGGAGACGATGACGCTCGACACCCTGCTCGGCGAACTGCGCGGCAAGGGCTATCAGATGGCGGTCGTGGTCGACGAGTACGGCGGCACGGCGGGAGTGGCCACCCTGGAGGACCTCGTCGAGGAACTCGTGGGCGACGTCGCGGATGAGCACGATCGCGCCCGAGCCGACATCGTGCGCGGTGCGGGATCCATCACGATCTCCGGGATGCTCCGACCCGACGAGCTCGAGGACCGCACCGGAATCGAGATCCCCGAGGAGGGACCGTACGAGACCGTCGCGGGGTTCGTGATGAACGAGCTCGACCGCTTGCCGGTGGTGGGCGACGAGGTGCACGTCGACGGAGGGACCTTGCGGGTCGAGCGGCTCGACGGCAGGCGCGTGGACCGGCTGAGGTTCACGCCCGACCCGGACACCGATCCCGTCCGCTACTCGGAGCGGCGCAATGCCGCCGCCCGCGCCGAGGAGCCCGGCGAGAACACGCCGAGGGAGGCGGATCGTGCCTGACTGGGTGGGCATCCTGCTGCTCTTCGTGCTGCTGGCAGGCAACGCGTTCTTCGTCGGCGCCGAGTTCGCCGTCATGTCGGCGCGCCGCTCGCAGATCGAACCGAAGGCCGAGCACGGTGGCCGCGCCGCCCGCACCGCGCTCTGGGCGATGGAGCACGCAACGCTCATGCTGGCCACGACCCAGCTCGGCATCACCGTCTGCTCGCTGCTGATACTCAACGTCTCCGAACCGGCCATCCACCACGTGCTCGAGGAGCCGCTGAAGCTCACCGGACTCTCGGACGACTGGATCGCCGGCATCGCATTCGCGATCGCTCTCGTGCTGGTCACGTTCCTGCACGTCGTGTTCGGCGAGATGGTGCCCAAGAACCTCTCGTTCTCGCTTCCAGACCGCGCGGCGCTGCTCCTCGCTCCGCCGCTGGTGGGCATCGCCCGCGTCTTCAAGCCCATCGTCGTCGCACTGAACGCCATGGCGAACGGCATCGTGCGCGTCTTCGGCGTCAAGCCGGTCAACGAGGCGGTCAGCACGTTCACGCTCGACGAGGTCGCGACGATCGTCGACCAGTCCACCAGGGAGGGCGTGCTCACCGACCGCACCGGAACGCTCAGCAACGCCTTCGAGTTCTCCGCCAAGAAGGTGGCGGATGTCGCACTCGACCCGCAGACGTTGGTGTGCCTCCCCGAGACAGCGACACCGTCGGACGTCGACCGCGCCGTGGCGAAGCACGGCTTCTCCCGCTACGTCATCGTCGACTCCACCGGCGAGCCGATCGGGTACGTGCACCTGAAGGACGTTCTCGATCTCGAACGCGACGGATACAACGAGCCCATCCCCGCCTGGCGGTTCCGCAGGCTCGTGCCGCTTGAGCCCGAGTCCGACATCGAGGATGCCCTCGCCGTCATGCGCCGCTCGGGCGGGCACGTCGGCCGTACCGTCGGCCAGGACGAGGAGACACTCGGCGTCGTGTTCCTCGAGGACATCATCGAAGAGCTGGTCGGGGAAGTGCAGGACGCGACTCGGCGGTCGTGAGCTGGGGCGCGGGGCGGTATTAATGTCGGGTGCTGGTTCGAGAGGTCGATGCGACGCGCGTGATCGTCAGCGGGCCCGTCGCGTGGAACGTCACGGCGCGACTTGAGGAGCTGCCTGCCCCTGTCGCGCAGACCGTGTTCGCGCAGGCGTCGACGGAAGGGATCGGCGGCACCTCAGCGGGGAAGGCGCTCACGCTGGCCGGCCTCGGCGCTCACGTCACGCTGCGAACACTCGTCGGATCGGATGACGCAGGGCAGAGGGTGCTCGGTGCGCTCGCGCATCCATCGATCGACGTGCACGCGATGCCGACCGCCGACGGTCTGACCGAACGGCACGTGAACCTCATCGATGCGAGCGGTTCGCGTGTCTCGGTGTATCTCGAGCTTCCGCAGCCGGTGGAGGCGGAGCATCCGCTCGGGCCTGGGCTCGACGGCTTCGCGGCGGCGCTCGTCGACCTCGCCGCTCACAGTGTTCCGCTGCTCGGGCTCCTGCGCGACGCACAGGTGCCGGTGTGGTGCGACGTGCACGACGACGACGGCGCAGGCGACGGGTACTGCAGGCCCTTCACCGCAGCGGCGCACGTCGTCATCGCCAGTGACGCGAAGCTCGCCGACGTCGACGGCTACCTCGCCGCCCGCGTCGCCGAGGGCGCCGAACTCGCGGTGTGCACCCGCGGGGGACTCGGCAGCGTTGCAGTGCACGTCGACGAGGACGGCGAGCACTGGTTCGACGTCGGCACGGCCGAGGTGCGCGACGTGGTCGCTGACGGCGCGGTCGTTCAGAGATCGAGGATGAGGCGAATGCCCTTGTCGACGTCGGACTGAAGATATGGCGGTAGGGAGGCAACTCTTTCGGACAGCACGTCCTTGTCAACCGTCG
>NZ_JBQCIE010000026.1:0-8419 GCF_051954055.1 Humibacter sp.
GCCGCGCGGCTCGAGCTCTCGCAGCAGATCACGTCGCACCACCTGCGCGTGCTGCGGGATGCGGGACTCGTGGAGGAGTCGAGGGACGGCACCCGGCACCTCTTCGTGGTGCGCACGGATGGCCTTGCCGCCGTGCGCGACTATCTCGACGGCTTCTGGCCGACCCAGCTCGCCCGCCTGAAGGCGGCGGTCGAAGGGCGCGAGCGATGACCGACTTCCACACCTCGATCGACATCGCGGCCGCGCCAGAGGCGGTCTTCGAGTATCTCGTGACCAACGACGGGATGACCGCCTGGATGGGTCAGCACGCGTCGCTCGATCCACAGCCGGGCGGCCGCTTCGAGGTCGACGTCGCGGGCTACCCCGTGCGCGGCCGCTATCTGGAGGTCGATCCACCGAAGCGCGTCGTGGTGTCGTGGGGGTTCGCGGGCAGCGACGACCTTCCGCCTGGAGCGTCGCAGGTGACGTTCGAGCTGACGGCGACCGGTGAGGGCACGCGGGTCGACCTCACGCACTCCGGACTTCCGGATGCTCGCCTCCCCGGGCACCGCACCGGCTGGGCGCACTTCCTTCCGCGGCTTCGTGAAGCCGGCTCGGGGCATCCGCTCGGCGCCGATGACTGGCGGCCGACGGCCTGAGTTCCCCGTTGAGCGCGCTCCCTACCGCTAGTGTCATCGCTGTGGGGGAGCGAAGGCATACGCCTTGGTACCGGCGTCATGCCGTCATCGCGTGGGGATGCGTCGTCATCGTGCTCGCGATCGGCACGGTGTTCGCGTTCGTCAATCCGTGGCCGAGTGCGCTGCTGATCCGAACAGTCTTCGAGATCAATGCGCACCAGACCGTGCAGACGATGCTGAAGTACGCACCGACGAGCGGGCTTCGCGAGCGGATGAACGTGCCGTACGAATCCGGCGGTTCATCCGACACCACCTTCGACCTGTACGCACCTGCCGGCGCGGTGCAACCGCGCACGACGGTGGTGTGGATCCACGGCGGAGCGTGGATCTCCGGCAGCAAGGAGAACGTCGACCCGTACGTGGAGATGATCGCCTCGCACGGATACACCGGCATCAGCCTGAACTACACGGTTGCGCCCGAAGCGCAGTACCCGACCGCCCTGAAGCAGCTCAACTCGGCGCTCGGCTACATCGTCGATCACGCGGCCGAGCTCGGCGTCGATCCGTCGCACATCGTGCTCGCCGGCGACTCCGCGGGCGCCCAGTACGCGGCGCAGCTGGCGGTGATGGTGACGAACGAGGCGTACGCGAAGGGGTTGGGCATCCGTCCCGCGCTGGCCTCCGATCAGCTGGCCGCCGTCATCCTGAACTGCGGCATCTACGACGTGCGCGGCATCCCGAAGGCGCCGGGCATCGGCGGATGGGGGTTCCGGGTCGCGCTCTGGGCGTACCTGGGCACAAAGGATTGGTCGCACACGTCCGGCGGTGAGGCGATGACCACGATCGACCACGTCACGAAGGACTTCCCCCGCACGTGGATCTCGGGCGGCAACGCTGACCCGCTCACGACATCGCAGTCCAAGCCGATGGCGGCGAAGCTGGAGGCGCTGGGCGTGCCGGTGACGAGCGTCTTCTACCCGGCCGACGAGAACCCGCCGCTCGAGCACGAGTACCAGTTCCACCTGAACCATGCGGCGGCGCGGTCGGCGTTGGCATCCACGCTGCAGTTCCTGAGCACCATCGGCTGACGAACGCGCGCTGGCCGGGAGGGAGTCTGATGCGCGCTCGTCAGGAGTCGAAGCCGAGGCCGACGGCATCCATGGTGCGGAGGAACAGGTTGCGGCGACCCTCGTTGTGGTCGGCGCGATCGAGTGCCCAGCGCATCAGGTTCACGCCGACGGATGCCACGGGCTCCGGCGGGAACGGGATCGGCTTCGAGCGCACCAGCTTCAGGCTCGTGCGCTCGGTCTCGACTCCGTAGAGCAGGTCGAGCATCACTTCTGCGCCGAAGTGCGTCGCGGCGACGCCGAGTCCGGTGAAGCCGGTCGCGTAGGCGATGCGTCCGTCGCGCGCGGTGCCGAAGTACGCGCAGAACCGGCTGCACGTGTCGATCGCGCCCGCCCACTTGTGCGTGAACCGGAGGCCGTCGAGCTGCGGGAACGTCGTGAAGAAGTGCTCCGCGAGTCTGCGGTGCGTCGTCTCACGCTGCTCGTACGGCTCGCGCACGCGTCCGCCGTAGTGGTACACGGCGTCGTATCCGCCGAACAGGATGCGGTTGTCGGCGCTCAGCCGGTAGTAGTGGAACTGGTTCGCGCTGTCGCCGAGGCCCTGCCGGCCCTGCCAGCCGATGGCATCCAGCTGCTCGGCTGTCAGCGGCTCGGTCATCAGCACGTAGTCGTAGACCGGCACGGTGTAGAGGCGGTTGCGCTTCAGCAGAGACGGGAACACGTTCGTGCCCAGCGCGACCTTCTTCGCGCGAACGACCGCGGCGGATGGGCGTCCGGTGAGGTCGCGCGCCGCGGTGTGCACGTCGACGCCGCTGCCCGCGCTTCCGCGGCTCCCCCCGGTTACCAGCTCGGTTACCGGGGTGTGCTCGAAGATCCGCACACCGGCATCCGCACACGCTCGGGCGAGGGCTCTGGCGAGCTTCGCCGGGTGCACCAGGGCGCTGTCGCGCTTGTGGAACAGTCCGGCCAGATAGGTGGGCGAGTGAACGGATGCCTGTACCTCGGCCTCGCCGAGGAACACGTCGTCTTCGCCGTTCGCGCCCTCGCGCAGCCACTCGACCTGGTGCGGCTCGATCGCGACGTCGATGGCGCCGCCCCGCTCCCAGTCCGCGTCGAGGTCCAGCTCGTGGATGATCGTCTCGATCGCGTCGAGATTCTCGCGTCCCATGCGGGCCAGTTGGTCGTACTCGTCGGAGAACCGGCTGCGTCCGTTCTCCTCGCCGTGCGTGAGGCTGGATTCGGCGAAGCCGCCGTTGCGTCCCGATGCGGCCCAGCCGATCGTCTTCGCCTCCAGCAGCACGACCTCGGTCGACGGTTCGCGGCGCTTGGCGAGCAGGGCTGTCCACAACCCGGAGTAGCCGCCGCCGACGACGACGAGGTCGGCCGTCGTGCTCGCCGTGAGCGACGGGTACGCGTCGCCCGGAGCATCCTCGAGCCAGAAAACCGCCTGCCTCGTTCCGGTGAGTGCGTGGTCGACGGTGACGGCGTTCGGGCGCTGACGCTCGAACACTGTTGTGCCCATGGGATGCCTCGCTTTCTCGTCGGGTGTAGGCCGTATCGGTTGTCTGCAGTCCCTCTCCATCTTCGCGGGAGGCTGGCATCGCGGGCCGGGTGGATTCAGTCGCGAATCGGCGCCGAACCGGGCGATTCGTCCGCCGGGGCTGGGCCACGATCGGGCACGGTGCGCTCATCCGCATCGTGCTCGCTCGTCAGGGCTTCAGGCGTCCATCGGTTGTGGGGACCGACGTGCCACGGCGATCAGCGCGGCGCTGAGTACGAGCAGTGGAAGCACGCACAGTGCGGCGACGCAGTACCCCTGCTCCTTCGGGAGCAGCGCGCCGGCCGGTGTCGCCGTGGCGAGCAGCAGGCCGGCGACCGCGCTGCCGATGCTGAACCCGACGCTGCGGACGATCTGGTTGATCGAGAGGACGCTCGACGTCTCCTCCTGCGGCACATCCCGCAACACGAGCCTCGGCATGATCGCCGAGACGCCGCCGACCCCGAAACCGAGCATGGCCATGGCCGCGAGCGTAGCGACGAGCGATACCGGTGCGATCGCGAACACGACCGCGGCGAGGATGACGAAGCCCGCGTAGATCACGAACGTCCAGCGTGCAGACATCCGGGTGGTGAACCACGGTGTGACCCGGCCGGCGACGAAGCCGAGCACGGAGAACGGGATGAGCGCAGCCCCGGCCAGCACTCCCGACAGCCCGAACCCATATCCCGCGCTCGCCGGCGTCTGGACGTAGCGGGTGAGGAGCGAGAACAGCAGGTACATGCCGACGCCCGCGGTGAGCATCGCGGCGTTAGCGCGCAGCAGCCCGCCCCGGCTGAAGAGGGCGAGATCGACCAGCGGGGCTGCCGTGTGTCGTTCGACGACGACCCACCCGGTGAGAGCGATGGCCGCCGCCGCGAGAACGGATGCCCCGACCCACGGCATCCGCCACACCGCTGGTTGCGCAACGGCGAGCAGTACGCAGAGGGTGCCGAGGCCGAGGAGCAGCGCACCCGGGTAGTCGACCTTCGGGGTCCGTTGTGGAGCATCCTTCGGGATGGTGCGCCAGGCGATCAGCACGGCCGTGAGCGAGATCAGGAAGCCAACGCCGTAGGCGATTCGGAGGCCCGCGAGCTGGTCGATGAGGCCCATCAGCGGGTAGGCCACGCCGATGCCGACCGTACCGGCAACGGAGATGGTCGCGATCGTGGAGTGCGCTCGCTCGGTCGGCAGGTGGTCGCGGGCGACGCTCATCAGCAGGGCGATGAGGCCGAGACCGAGGCCCTGGAGTGCGCGACCGACCAGCAGCACGGCGAAGGGGAGCACACCGGGAGGCAGCGGGATCGCGGTGAGCAGTCCGCCGAGCGCGACCAGGCAGCTGGTGACGAGGATGCTTGCACGCCGGTGAGAGCCAGCGCCGAGCCGACCGAGCACGGGTGCCGTGATCGCCCCGGCGAACAGGGTCACCGTGAGCGTCCATTGCGCGGCATCCAGTGGAACGTCGAGCTGGAGTGCGACGGACGTGATCAGCGGCGCACCGACACCGCCGATCACCGCGCCGAGGAACGCGATGGTGACGAGCGCTGCGCCGAGATGCCTCGTGTTCACCGATTCGTCTCGGCGGTGATGTGCTCGAACAGTCCCGGCTGGATGCGCGTACGGATGCCGTCGGCCCACGGCTCGTCAACCTCGTCGACGTCGATGGCGGCGCCGGCGTTCAGCAACATCCCGAACGCGAGGAACGACTTGACGGTCACGGCATCCAGTCCGGTCGTGTCGGCGACGACCTGCCACATGTGCCCAACGCGTCCGCGGACCGCTGCCCGCACCTCCGGGTCGCTGCACGCGGCGAAGCCCTGGAGTTGAAGGAGTAGCGAGGTGCGGTTCTCCAGCTGGTCGTAGTACCGGGCGCCCATGCGGCTCAGTGCGTCGAGGCCGGTGGGTGTGGTGGCGGGGTTGCCGGCCGCGAGCATCCCTTCGCTGACCCGGTCGAATGCGGCCGTCACAAGCTCCAGGAAGAGCGCCTTCTTCGTGCCGAACATCCGGAATATGTATGCCTGGGTGATGCCCGCCTCCCGGGCGATCGCCTCGGTGGATGCTCCGTGCAGGCCGTGCTGAGCGAACTCGCGCGCCGCTATCTCCAGTACCTGAGAGCGGCGATCCGCTCCGCGCATCCGCTGTGCCATGTGGCCTATGTTAGTGGATAGTAACTAGTAACTAATCCGCCGATGGGTCTCGCCACAACCATCGCAACGCGCCACGCAGCAGGACACCGCCGTGGTTCGGACTATGACCTCCGTCACCGACGACGAGTCGAAAGTCATAACCGTTCTCGGCCAGGGCGGCAGCGGTCTTGAGGTTCTCGGCGAACCAGTTCGACGTCGGATGATTCCAGTTCAAGTCCCGGTGGGCGGCGTGGAGGAAGATCCGAAGCGGATGTCGCGGTGCCTCGGCGAGGAGCCGTGGATAGGGATTGCCGCCGGGCATCTGCGCGAAGCTCGAGTTGAATGCGATGACCTTGCCCATGCTCTCCGGGCGCATCCATGCTGCGGTGAACGCGGCATTCCCGCCGCTGCTTCCACCGCAAATCGCTCGCATGCCGGCCTCAGGTGAAACCGCGAATCGAGACTCGACGAGCGGCAGGACCTCGTGCAGTAGGAAGTCGGCGTAACGCGCATCGAACGCGTCGTATTCGACGTTCCGGTTCTTCTGCACGACACCGTCGACAAGGTGGATGCCGGGGTCGACGAAAACTCCGATAGCGGGTGGGATGGCACCGTCGGCCGCCAGATTGTCGAGCACCGTTCCCGCGCGCACATCGCCGTCGGGGTCGAGGTACAGCCATCCGTCGTTGAAGAAGATGACGGCGGCGGGCTCGTCGGGGTGATGTCCATGTGGTGTGTGGATCCACAGTCGGCGTGAATTGCCGAGGTATCTCGTGCTGTGATCGAGCTCGAATTCGTCGGTGTGCCCGGGCCTCACTTCGGGGCGCGGCGAGGAGTGCGGCCCGTACGCGTAACGGATGCCATCCTGCTCGATCGGCAACGGCGCGTACGGCAAGACTTCGGCCACGAAGCCAGGCTAGATCAGCGCGTGACGTTCGCTGGAGTCGCTCGATTTGCAGCGCTGTCTCTCCGTCCACAGGCACGTGTTCTGAGACGTTATCCACAGGTAAAAGGCCAGGTCAGGATATGGTTCGGAATGTCGGTGGGTGGTGTTTGACTTGCCTACATGAACACCCCCGACGCACCCACCGCCGACACCACGGCGACCCTGACCGATGCGTTCGACGCGCTCGCGGCAGCACTGGATGACGTGCTCCCGGCCGGTGAGGTGCACGGTCTCGGCGATCAGGCGCTGCTGGAGGCGACCCGGGCGGTTGAAGTGCTCGGTCGTCGGGTGGATGCGCTACGGGCGCACTGCGCCGGCGAGATCCTCGAACGCTCCCCGAAAGGGTTGGGTGCGGAACGGTTGTCGGCGAAGAACGGGTGCCGCACACCTGTCGAGTTGACGGCACGACTCACCGGAGTCTCCGAAGCGACCGCGGCTCGACGGGCGGCGCTCGGTCAGGCGGTGACCGTGCGCGGGTCGCTCACCGGTGGGTTGTTGCCGCCGAAGTTCCCGGCTGTCGCGGCAGCGGTTTCCGCCGGTGACCTCGGTGAGGATGCGGCCCGGATCATCATCAGCACGCTGTCGAGTGTGGAGCATCGGGCGGACCCCGCCGACTCGGCGGCCGCAGAACAAGAGTTGGTGGCCTCGGCGGTGGGCGGGTTCACCGCCGACCAGACCCGTGTCCAAGCCATGGTGTGGAGGATCGCGTTGGACCCGGACGGGGTGGAGACCGGTGCGGAAGAGGCGATGCGGCACCGGGCCTTGCCCCCGGTTCGTGGACACGGGGTTGGGTTATGCCGCTTTGGGTAGCGTAGCGGCGGTGAGGTCGGCTTCGAACGTGATGGGCGTCGTGTAGCCGAGGTAGGAGTGTCGTCGGGTGCTGTTGTAGCGCACGAGCCAGCGAAATACCTCGCGCCGGCAGGCCGCCTCGTCAGTGAACACGGCGCGGTCTTGCAGGACCTCCCGCTTCAGCGTGGCGTTGAATGCCTCCGCCAGAGCGTTATCGGCGCTGGTGCCTACGGCACCCATGGACTGGGTCACGCCCAGCCGCGCGCAGAGCTTGGCATACGCCTTCGAGGTGTAGACCGATCCGTGGTCGGAATGGAACACCGATCCGGCCAGCGACCCGCGGGTCAACCGGGCGGCGCGGAGCGCGTCCTCGACGAGTTCGGTGCGCATGTGATCAGCGATCGCCCACCCGGTCAGGCGCCGGGAGCAGCAGTCGATCACCGTCGCCAGATACAGGTTGGTGCCCTCCGCCAACGGCAGGTAGGTGATATCGCCGACATACCGCTGGTTCGGTGCCGGCGCGGTGAAGTCCCGGCGCAGCAGATCGGGGACCTTCTGGTCTGCCGGCTCGGGGACGGTGGTGCGCACCCGGCGACGCTTCTGATAACCGCGGATCTGGTTCTCACGCATCACCCGGGCCACCCGCTTGCGATTCACCCGCGTCACGTTGGGAGCATCGTTGAGCTCCGCCGTGATCCGTGGCGCGCCCATAGTGTTGTCCGCCTCGTGGACGACACGGATACGCGAAGCAAGAGCGGCGTCCTCAACCGCCCGTGCCCGCCGTGCCGGTGCTCCAGCTCGCCACGCGTAGAACGATGATCTGGTGATCTCCACGAGCTCACACAACCGCTTCACCGGATAGGTGGTGGAGAGATCCTCAACGAACTGGAAGCGGTTCACCAGTTCGTCTCCCCCGCGAAATACTTGGCCGCCTGACGCAAGATCTGGCGCTCAGTGGTGAGCTTGACCTGCTCGGCCCGCAACGCGCGGTTCTCTGTCTCCAGCCGCACCACCCGCTGCTCAAGCGTCTCGTCCCGGTCCTCGTCGGCTACCGTCAGCGCTGCCGCCCGTGCCCGCAAGGGGCTGCGCGCCGCCGCGCCGTCCGCTGCCGTCTTCCGACCCGTGCCCAGCCGCTCCAGCCACAACCGCAACGTGCCACGCTCGACGCCGAGATCCGCGGCGATGCCACGCACCGTCGCGCCGGGAGTGGACTCATATAAGTCCACAGCCTGCCGCCGGAACTCGTCCGAGTAGTTCTTCCTGGACATGACTTCGATCATCTCGCTTCCCCGACACAAGGCCGGAATCAGCGTGTCCAAGAACCAGGGTCAAGGCCC
>NZ_JBQCIE010000027.1:0-3511 GCF_051954055.1 Humibacter sp.
CCGGTCTCGGTCGTCTGGGGCGCGGCCGATCGCGTGGTCACCCCCGCCTACGGGCGTGCTCTCGCGGCGGCCGTTCCCGGAGCCGAGTTCACCCTCATCGAGCGGGCGGGTCACCTTCCGCAGCTCGAGAACCCCGAGGCGCTGTGGGAACGCCTCGATCCCTTCCTGTCCCGACTCACGGGCGTTCCCGCCTGACACCCGAGGGACGGGTCACACAACGACGGGCCGGCCCCGAAGGACCGGCCCGCCGCCTCTTCCGGTGAGAGATCAGTGTCTACCCTGTGCGAGCAGATGCGCGAGGTCGAACGACATGGCGCCCATGCCCGTCACGTCGTCGTACCCCTTGGTGACGGTCAGCGACGTGTCGTGGTTCAGCGTCATCAGGAACGAACGTCCGCTCGTCTTGCTGGTGTAGACGACGGCGACCTCCTGCGACGGCGGCTGCACGTCACGGAACGCCGACGGCAGGATGCGGTCGAGCCCGTACAGCGTCGGGTTGGCGAACCCGATCGTCGAGTGCGTCAGCTGCTGTGCCAGCGCTACCTGCGCCGCCGTCAGCGGAGACGCGAGCGAGGTGCCGCCGTAGGTCTCGTTGACGTAGTCGCCCGTTGCCAGCGTGCTGTCGTCGATGATCGGCGAGATGCCGATCTCGAACCCGGTGTACGGGTCGGCGAGCGCCGCGAGGTCGGGCGACACCCGCTTGCCCCGCGACAGCGAGTCCGGCACGACGCCCTTCTGGTACGCGGGCTCCGCGTTCACCGCACTCACGCCGCCGCCTGCACCGCCCGCGAACAGCGAGCCGGGAAGAGGGTCTGTGTAGGACAGGTTCCCAGCGGCATCCTTCTTGATGACATCGGCCTGCACGCCCCAGCCGACCTCCATGGCCAGCTTGCCGTTCTGGTCGACGCCGATCGAGGTGCCCCCGACCGAGGTGACGTAGGGAGAGGATGCCGGGAAGTCCGGCGACGGGTAACCGAGACTCGCCGCCTCGTCGCCGTTGTCGCCGCTGGAGAAGTAGAGCCCGATGCCCTCGCCTGCCGCCTGGATGTGCAGGTTCTGCTGGCCTGCGATCACGTCGGCAGGAACATCCTCACCGACGTCGCCCCAGCTGTTGCTCACGATGTTCGCGAGCTTGTGATCGAGGATCTTCGACATGGCGATGTCCAGCCCGCCCTCGCAGTCGAATCCGCCGACGTACAGCACGTTCGCCTTCGGTGCGATGGCGTGGACCGCCTCGACGTCGAGGGTCTGCTCGCCCTGCCATCCGCTCGGCTGCTGACACAGCGCGGTGTCGACGAACTCGCTCGGATCCGGCACGATCTGCGTGTACTGGCCGGGTGCGAGCTGCGGCTCGCCGTTCTGCGCCGAGTACTGGTTCACATCGGACTGGATGCTCGGCGACGCGTACGCGTCGATGATCGCGACGGTCTGCCCTGAACCGTTGACGCCGAACCTCGACCAGGTGTCCAGGTTGTAGGCGGAGCGCAACTGCTTCGGCACATACCCGCAGATGTTCGTCGGGTACTGCGTCTGGTCGTTGTACGCGGGCGGCACGGTCGCCGTGTTCTGACCCCAGTAGGTGGAGCACGGGGCGTTCACCACGGGTGCCGCATCGGCGAACATCCGCTGCTTCGGGGTTGTCGGTCCGGTGGTCGACGGGATGTCGCCCTGCTTGATCGAGTCAGGCCGGGTGAGTGTGCGCGACTGGTCGAGGCTCACCGCGCTCACGGATGCCCCGATCTGCGACGGCAGCGACGGCGCGGTCGACGGCGCGATGAGCTGGCGACCGTCGTGCGCGTAGGTGTGCAGCGTCGTGCCGAACGCGGCGTTCATCTCCTCAGGCGTTCCCCGGTACACGATGTACTGCCTGCTGTCAGGCGTGCCCGTGATGGTGAGCCCCTTCGACTTCAGGTAGGCCACCGTCGCGTCGTAGGTCTTCTGCGTCGGCGAGAAGCGCGCGATCCAGGTCCCAGGGCTCAGCCAGTGCCGGTACTGCCTGTTGCCCGGCGTGGAGACCGCGATGGCGAGATTCGCCGCACCCTGCTGATCTCTGAGCTTCAGGTAGAGCTCGCCCTCCACGCTGGCGTCGGCCGCGGGCGTTCCGCTGTCGTTCGCGCTGGTGGCCCAACCCGGAACCGAGCCGCTGTAGTCGACCCGGGTTGCGGCATCCGCCGCGGAAATGCCTGTCGCCGACAGCGCGATGATGCTGGCCCCGGCTGCGAGGATCGCCGTCGCACGCCTCGTGAGCACGCGACGACTTGCTCGTGTCGTCATCCCATTCCTTCCGATCGCGTGCACGTCCCCATCGGCGCGCACGAATCGGACACTATGCCCATACCGATGTCCCTCACAAGGGGGACAAAGAAAGGCCCCGCCGAGGCGGGGCCTTTCTTGGGGTGCTGAGTCGCTCAGATGGCGTTGACGTCCAGCGGGATGCCGGGGCCGAACGTGGTCGACACGGCGCCCTTCTGAATGTAACGGCCCTTGGCGGCCGACGGCTTGAGCCGCACGACCTCCTCGAGCGCCACCTTGATGTTGTCAGCGAGCTGCTCGGGCGTGAAGCCGGCCTTGCCGACGACGAAGTGCACGTTGGCGTGCTTGTCGACACGGAACTCGATCTTTCCGCCCTTGATGTCGGAGACGGCCTTCGCCACGTCCGGGGTGACCGTGCCGGTCTTCGGGTTGGGCATGAGGCCGCGCGGGCCGAGCACCTTGCCGAGACGGCCGACCTGGCCCATGAGCTCCGGGGTGGAGACGGCCGCGTCGAAGTCGGTGTAACCGCCGGCGACCTTCTCGATCAGGTCGGTTCCGCCGACCTCGTCCGCACCGGCCGCGATGGCCGCCTCGGCCGCGGGGCCGGTGGCGAACACGATGACGCGGGCGGTCTTGCCCGTACCGTGAGGAAGAATGACGGTACCGCGGACCATCTGGTCCGCCTTGCGCGGGTCGACACCCAGCTTCAGCGCGACCTCGACGGTCGAGTTGAACTTGGCGGAGCCGGTCTCCTTCGCGAGGGCGACGGCCTCCTCCGGCGTGTAGAACTTTCCGGCCTCGATCTTCTCGGCCGCGGCCCGGTAGGCCTTGGACTTCTGTGCCATGTGATTTCTCCTAACGAGAATGTGGTGCGAGCCTGGCCGGCTCTTCCACGTATGTCTTGAGGGGGTGGGGCTTACGCCTCGACCGTGATGCCCATCGAGCGGGCGGTGCCTGCGATGATCTTCGACGCCGCGTCGATGTCGTTGGCGTTGAGGTCGACCATCTTCTGCTCGGCGATCTGGCGCACCTGCTCCTGGGTCAGCTTGCCGACCTTGGTGGTGTGCGGGACGCCGGAGCCCTTGGGGACGCCTGCAGCCTTCTTGATCAGCTCGGCCGCCGGCGGGGTCTTCAGGACGAACGTGAACGAGCGGTCCTCGTACACGGTGATCTCGACCGGGATGACGTTGCCGCGCTGCGACTCGGTGGCCGCGTTGTACGCCTTGCAGAACTCCATGATGTTCACGCCGTGCTGACC
>NZ_JBQCIE010000028.1:0-5960 GCF_051954055.1 Humibacter sp.
GCGTCGGATTGTTGATCACCACAGGCTCGCTCCGATCAGGCGACGGGAGATGAAGTTGGCCGAGACCACGAGCACGAGCCCGATGACCGCCTCGAAGATGCCGATCGCGGCCGCGTAGCTGAAGCTTCCGGACTGCAGGCCGACCCGGTACAGGTAGGTGGAGATGACGTCGGCGGTGTCGTAGATCGCCGGGTTATAGAGCAGCAGGATCTTCTCGAAGCCCACGGCCATGAAGCTGCCGATGTTGAGGATGAGCAGCGTGATGATGGTGGGCCGGATGCCCGGCAGCGTCACGTGCCAGATCTGTCGCAGGCGTCCAGCTCCGTCGATGCGAGCCGCCTCGTAGAGGCTCTCGTCGATGGTGGTGAGGGCGGCGAGATAGAGGATGGTCCCCCATCCGGCGGTCTGCCAGATCTCGCTGATCACGTAGATCGCCGGGAACCAGGCGGGGTCTTGCAGGAACTCGATCCTGTGCACGCCGAAGACGCCGAGCAACTGGTTGATAGAGCCGGTCGCCGAGGTCAGCTGCATCACCATGCCCGCCACGATGACGATCGAGAGGAAGTGCGGAAGGTAGGTCGTGGTCTGCACGAACCGCTTGAACCCGCGATTCCGGACCTCGTTCAGCAGAAGGGCGAGAACCAGTGGAACCGGGAAGCCGAAGATCAGCGTGAGGCCGCCGAGAACGATCGTGTTGCGGAACACCTGCCAGAACGAGGGGTCGGACAGGAACATCGTGAAGTTGTCGAGCCCGACCCAGCCCTCGCCGAAGATGTTGCCGCCGGGCACGTAGTTGCGGAAGGCGATGATGTTGCCCGCCATCGGCACATAGCGGAAGACCACGAACCAGATCACGGGCAGAACGAGCAGCGAATACAGCTGCCAGTTGCGCCACAGCGGCCTGCGGCGCCGGGACTGACGGCGCTGGCGCGTCGCGCTGGGGTCGGCGGGCGCCTCGGATGCCGCCTTGGTGCGCCCTGGCGTGACCGTGGTACTGGTCATTCGCGTTCGTCCCTCCTCGCGGTCGCGGGGTCGGGACGGATGCCCGCCACCGCGTCGTGGTCGACTCAGATCGCTATCGAAATTCGTTTCGACCTGATATCGAAAGTGAACTTAACCCGCCGTCGGCGACGTGTCAACCGGCAAGCGCTTACCGTTACCCCATTCCGGGTGGTCTCGGGTGGTTCAAGGGAAAGGCGCGCTGGGTCGCCGACGCTGCGCAGGCCGCGGAATCCAGCGGATTGCGGGAAAGGGCGGCCTTCCGTGGCACGTCGGAGCGAGCGACAGGACGATGGCAAAGGATGGCATCCGTTTGCCATCGTCAGCGGTCTTCGCGTCGGGTTTTGCGTCAGGCCTTCGCGTCGGGCTTGGAGTCAGGCCTTCGCGTCAGCCGCGGCGTCGGCCTTCGCGTCACCGGCGGCGAGCGGCACCGCGCTGCTGCGCTCGACCAGGTAGGTCGGCAGCTCCAGGCTCTGCACGGTGCGGATGCTCGTGCCCGAGTCCTGCACGAGACGCACCGCCTCTGCGGCCATCTGCGCAAGCGGCTGGTGGATGGTCGTGAGCGCCGGCGAGAGGTGTCTGCTGAGCACCGTGTCGTCGAATCCGATCACCGAAAGCTCGGACGGGATGCGGATGTCGCGTTCCCTGGCCGCCTCGTAAAGACCGGCGGCCTGCTGGTCGGAGCAGGCGAAGATCGCGGTCGGCCGCTCGGCGAGGTCGAGCAGTTGCGCGCCCGCGCGGTGCCCGTCGCTGATGAGGAATTCCGCCTCGACGACGAGTTCGGGAAGGTACGGGATCCCCGCGCGGCGCAGCGCGGCCGCATATCCTTCCTGCCGCTCCACCGCGTTGTCCAGATCGCTTCGCCCGGCCAGCAGCCCGATGCGGCGGTGGCCCAGCTCGACGAGACGGTTCGTCGCCTCGAAGCCGCCCGACCAGTTCGTGGCCCGGATCGCCGGGAACTGGCCGATGTCGGCGTTCGGCGGATCCACCAGCACGACAGGCATCGACAGAGTCGTGAGCGCCTGCAGGATCTCGCTCCCGCGACTCGGCAGCGCAGCCACCACGCCGGCCGAGCGTCGGGTGCGCACCGCATCGATCCAGCGCTCGAGCGAGAACTCGTCGTGCACCGAACTCGTGATGACCAGAGCACCGCCGCGCGCCGCAGACTCACGCTCTGCGCCCTTGATCAGCTCGATGGCCCACGCCGAGTCCGCGCCTTCGATGAGGAACTCGATCACGCCGGAGGTGTTGGAGACGCTCCGCCTGCTCTGGTAGCCGGTGGCTTCCATCGCGGCGAAGACCTTGGCACGCGTGGCCGCGGCCACGTCGGCCTTGCCGTTGAGCACTTTCGACACGGTCGGGATGGACACCCCGGCGTGCGCAGCGACCTCGGCCAATGTGCCCTTCGATCCGGCCATGATGAACATCCTCCTCGGCGGCGGTTCGCCGTGTTGCCGGCGGCGCAGACGCATCCGTGCCGCGAGCATCCTTCACTCGGGCCCATTCTTGACGACGACCGGGCATCACCGTAGGCTGCCGTTCCGATAATCTATCGAAAAAGTTGCGAGCGAGCGTCTGTTGACGCTGATCAACGATGATTCTAGGGAAGGCTCCCAGCCCGATGACCGTGAAACCGCCACGACCACTCAGCACCGTCCACGAAGTCGACCGGGAGGTGCGGGTCGTGACGGATGCGACGGAGCCGCCGGCGCCCGTCGAACTGATGCGCTACGTCTATGCCCCGACGGAGCCGCAGTTCGAGTCGCCTCGACCGTACGTGCATCCGCTTCGCACTCCGAGCGGTCTACCGGTCACGGTGTTCCGGCCCTGGGACCATGTGTGGCACAAGGGCATCACGATGGCGCTGCCCAACGTCGGCCCGGACAACTTCTGGGGCGGCGCGACCTACACGCGCCAGGTGGGCTGGTACGCCGACCTCAAGAACAACGGCTCACAGGACCACGACGAGGTGCTGGCGATCGGCGCGGACGACGTCGGCGCACTGTTCCGTCACACGCTCACCTGGCACCGTCAGCCCGACGAGGGCCACACGGTCGGTGAGGCCGTCTTCACCGAGGTGCGCACGCTGACGGTCGCGCTCCTGCCCGAGCACGACGCCTGGGTCCTGGGCTGGCGCAGCGAGCTCACGAACGTGTCAGGGGCGCCGATCGAGATGGGCTCGCCGACCACCGAGGGACGCGAGAACGCCGGCTATGGCGGCCTGTTCTGGCGCGGACCCCGATCGTTCACCGGGGGCACGATCATCGCCTCGAACGGGGTGACGGGCGAGGATGTCCGCGGCACCCGCGGCGAGTGGGCCGGCTTCAGCGGTCGCCACGACGGAGTGGATGCCTCGTCCACCGTCGTGTTCGTCGACCGCACAGCGCCCCAGGGCTTCGACACGAAGTGGTTCGTGCGCTCCGAGCCGTTCGCCTGCATCAACCCGGCGCCGTTCTTCGACCGCGTCCGGGTTGTGGACGTGGCCGAGACCGTCGAGCTGCACCACGCCGTGGCGATCGCCGACGGTGCAGCGGATGCTGCCCGCATGGTGGAACTCGCCGCAGCGGCGAAGGCGGTGAGCACGCCGGCGGTGACCGGTCGAGCTGCCGTGGAGCCCGCTCCCGTCGAGCTGGCGGAGGTGCGCTGAGATGGTCGCGGAACAGCAGGCGGCCGGTGTGAAGAACGACCGTCGCTTCACGGTGGAGGCGCCGTTGCGGATAGGCATCGTGGGCACCGGAGGAATCGCCAAGGTGCAAGCCGCCGGCGTGCGCCAGCTCGACGGCCGCGCCCGCATCGTCGCTGCATGCGATGTCGACGCCGACCGGGTCCGCGACTTCCAGAGCACCTGGAACGTGCCGATCGGGACGACCTCGCTGGAGGAGTTGCTCGAGGCCGTCGACCTGGACATCGTGCATCTGTGTTCGCCGCCGGGGCTGCACAAGCAGCAGGCGGTGACGGTGCTGCGCCGGGGCATCCATGTGCTCAGCGAAAAGCCGCCTGCGCTTTCCCTGGCGGAACTCGACGAGATCGCCGAGGCCGAACGCGAGGGCGGAGCGCAGTTCGCGACGGTCTCCCAGCACAGGTTCGGCTCCCGCGCCCTCTGGCTTCGTGATCGGGTCGCCGACGGCACCTTCGGACGTCCGTTGACCGCGGTGTGCAACACGCTCTGGTACCGACCGGACTCCTACTTCGAGGTGCCCTGGCGCGGCAAGTGGGATGTCGAGGGTGGTGGTCCCACGATGGGTCACGGCATCCACCAGATGGACACGATGCTCTCGATCCTCGGGCCGTGGTCGCAGGTGGTCGCCGTCGCCGCACGACAGGCGAGGCCGGTGGTCACCGAAGACCTCTCGCACGCGATCGTTTCTCTTGAGAATGGTGCAGTAGCCAGCATCGTCAACAGCCTGCTGTCCCCGCGTGAGACCAGTTACCTGCGCTTCGACTTCGAGTACGCCACGGTCGAGCTGGAGCACCTCTACGGCTACTCGGACACCTCCTGGAAGATCACGCCCGCTCCTGGCCACGAAGACTCGGTGACGGATGCCTGGGAACAGGCGCCGACGGGAACGGGCAGCGGGCATTCGGCGCAGTTCGCCGCGATCCTGGATGCGATCGAACACGGTCGACGGCTCCCGGTGACGTTGACGGATGCTCGCGCCACCCTGGAACTCATCGCCGCCATCTACGCCTCCGCGTTCACCGGCACGCGCATCCATGCCGGCGAGCTGGACGATAGGTCACCGTTCTACCGCTCGATGGCCGGAACCGGTGCACCGTGGAACGAAGCGGCCGCGGCCGACGACTCGGCCGCGAGCGCTCAGGGGGCGGTCGCGTGACGATCGACGACGTGGTGACGAAGGCCGATCTCGACGCGACCGCGCGCGCCCGCACCCTCCGCCTGGGCTGCGCCGTCGACGCGTTCGCGCTCGACGATCCCGCTTACCGCAGCACCATCGCCCGCCTCTTCGACGTCGTCACGGCCGAGAACGCGATGAAGTTCGCACCGCTTCGCCCGGACCGCGGCACGTACGACTTCGCCGCGGCCGACCGCGTGATGGCGTTCGCCGAAGAGCAGGGCATGTCGGTTCGCGGGCACACGCTCGCGTGGCACAGCCAGCTCGCCGAGTGGGTCTCCGAGGCCGACGAAGGCGAGCGGGAAGACATCCTGCGTGAGCACATCCACACCGCCGTCGGCCGCTACCGCGGGCGGATCGAGCAGTGGGACGTGGTCAACGAGGCGCTCGACGACGACGCGCAACCACGCACGTCGCCGTGGTTCGAGGGGATGGGCATCGACTACATCGCCGACGCGTTCCGCTGGGCGCACGAGGCGGACCCGTCGGCCCGGCTGTACCTGAACGACTACAACGTCGAAGACCTCTGCCCGAAGAGCGACGCGTACTACGAACTCGTGCAGCGGCTGCTGGCCGACGGCGTCCCGATCCACGGGTTCGGGGTGCAGGGCCACCGCATCGTGGGCGACCCGCCCACCACGATGGGCGAGAACCTGCAGCGGTTCGCCGACCTCGGGCTCGATGTCGCGCTCACCGAGGTGGACGTACGGATGCCCGTGGCCGAGTCCGAGCCTCCGTCCCGCGAGCAGCTGGCCGCCCAGGCCGAGGACTACCGGTCGATGGTCGACGCCGCCCGTGCTGTTTCCTTCTGCTCGGCGTTCGTGCTATGGGGGCTGAGCGACGCGCACTCCTGGATCCCCGACACGTTCGCCGGCTTCGGTGCAGCGCACGTGCTCGACGAGAAGCTGCAGCCGAAGCCGGCGTTCGACGCCGTCTTCGCAACCCCGGGGCCATCGTGAGCGACGCCCGTCCCCGCCGGCCCAGTAGCGCCGCCGAAGGCGACGCGTATCGAAACCCGCCCACAGGTCTGCCAGGCGGCATCGCGGTGTCGCGCCTGCGCGTGTACGACTGGGAGGCGCCCGACGGGCTGCGCGGGGGATCGCCGCA
>NZ_JBQCIE010000029.1:0-34539 GCF_051954055.1 Humibacter sp.
GCACCGCGTAGTCGATGTGCGTGAAGACGGCGAACGCATCGGATCCGGCGACCATGCGCGGGATCTCCTCGAGGTACGCGCACATGACGTCGGCGGCCGGATGGTAGCGGTACAGCGTGGTGGGCTCGGTGCGGTCGCCGCGGTGCTCGCCCGGGTATTCGGCATCGAGGTCGACGGGGAGCATGTGCAGCGATCCGTTGACCCGGTCGATCGTTCCGCTCGAGAGAATGTGGGTGGCTCGCGATTCCCAGACATGCGGTTGCCCGAATTCCACGCCGGTGAGGATGCTTAGCTCCGGATACCGGCGCCGAACGCGCTCTATCGCATCGAGATAGCCGTCGAGATCGAACGCTGGGAGCGTGACGTGGCCGGTCTCATCGATGTACTTCTGCGCGTGCTCGCCGATGTCGCCGTCGTCGGCCCGCCAGGCATCCTCGAAGTCCAGATGCTCGGTGAAGACCACGGCCGGCAGCCCGATGCGTACAGCCCTCTCGCAGATGCGGTCCATCGTGCCGACTGAGGCCGGGTCCGAGGCGGCGTCCCACGACCACTCGCTGTGCACGTGGGCATCCGCGGTCAATGTGGGCATGTGCAGACGCTACCGGGTTCGAGTAGGTGCGGGGCTGAAGCAAATGGCCGCGACGCAGACCTGCTCCAACGGGAACGGCTAGGCCGGAATCGGGGTCTGCTGGTAGAGCGCGAGGCGCCACTCGCCGTCGCGCCGCAGGTAGACGCTGCTCATGAGTGCGGTGAACGCCGGCCCACTCGGCTCGCGGCGCGCAGTTCCGCGGTATACGAGGGCAGCGCCGTCTATTCCGACACGCATGAGCCGCACATCTGCGAGCTCGTAGGTGCTCCACGGTGGCGCCTGACCGAGGGATGCGACCACGGCGTCCCGATCCATCACCTCGCCGTTCGCCAACACCATGACCGCATCGTCAGTCATGATGCGCCCGTAGAAGGCATCCCCTCGGCTTTCGCAGAGGGAGTCCCATCCGGCGCGTTCGAGATCGAGCAGCGTCTGGAGGAGGTCTTCGTCGTCCATGCGACCATCCTTCCGAGGATCGAACCGACAGGGAACCGAGCGGATGCTCGCCTGACGGCTACGACGGCGGGATGCGTCCTGCTCGTTCCTGCGCGTACTCCAGTTGGGCGCGGTGCTCGGCCGGAAGCCAGTCTCTGCCGTAGGTCGCCGACGAACCGACGCGCGGGTCGTCCGGATCGCGTCCTTCGGTCAAGGCCAGGACATACGCGCGGTCCTGGTCGATCCGGCGGCGAAGCTGCGCGCCGTTGCCGACGGACCCGTGCCCCGGAATGACCACGTCCACGTCGTCGGCCACTGCGTCGAACATCCGCAACGCCTCGAGGTAATCCTCGATGGGCGTCTCGGCGTCCAGATCGAGCAGCGGGACCTCGACATCTGAGAGCATGTCGCCGGCGATGAGCACTCGACGGTCCTCGATGAGCAGCGCCGCGTGGCCGGGTGCGTGCGCCTGATGCTCGATGACCCGCACGGACGGGCCCTTCCAGGGGATTCGGTCCGTGCCGTCGGGAATCCGGTCCGTGCCGTCGGGGATCCGGTCCATGCCGTCGGGCAGAGCCTCGATCAGGCCGAGGAGCTCGAGGGGCACCTGCTCGGCGATGCGCGCGGCCTTCGTGCGGGCATCCGTCAGCCGAGCCCGAGCGGTGAGGGCGCCTCGCTGCGTGCCATATCGCGGGGACGAGCCGAAGCGGGCGTGCCAGATGAGGTGGTCCCAGTGCGGATGCGTGGAGAATCCAGCGACGACGTGCTGGTCGAGCGCTTCGAGTTCGTCCGCGAGGGCGGCCAGGTCGGAGCCGTCGACCCCGGGATCGACGAGCAGCACCCCGGACTCGCCGACCACGACGACGGCGTTGCTCTCACAGAACTCGCTCTGGCGGACCAGAACGCCATCGGCGACCTCGCGTAGCACCCCATCAGGCTACGCATCCTGGCGGAGGCGGTCTCGCTGGTGTTTGCGCCCTCACGCGAGAAGCAGAAGAAGTAGTGGGAACGGGTTTGCATCGCTGCTCGTGCGGGCACTACTTCTTCATGACCGAAAGTCACAGTGTCGAAAGCGGCGGTGCCCAGGGGCGCCGCGGAGCGTCCGGAGCGCCGGACGCGCTTCCGTTCGACGCCGTGCTGTTCGACCGGGACGGCACGCTCGTCGTCGACGTGCCGTACAACACCGATCCGGGTCGCGTCGTGCCGATGCCCACGGCCGTCGAGACCGTGCGGCGGCTGCGCGAGGCCGGTGTGCTCGTGGGCGTCGTCACGAACCAGTCCGGCGCGGGGCGCGGGCTCATCACCGCCGAACAGCTCCGCGCCGTGCACGCCGCGATCGATGACGCGATCGGTCCGTTCGACGTGTGGGAGGTATGCCCGCACGCACCGGATGCCGGCTGCGCGTGCCGCAAACCGCAGCCTGGGCTCATCCTCTCGGCGATGGCACGGCTCGGCGTCGAGCCGTCTCGCACGCTCGTGATCGGCGACATCGGAAGCGACCTGGATGCCGCGACTGCAGCAGGAGCGTCCGCGGTGCTCGTGCCGAACGCGGCCACGCGGCCGGAGGAAGTGGATGCCGCCGAGCCCGTCGCGCCGGACCTCGCGTCCGCCGTTGAGCTGGCATTCGGCGGGGCGCTGCGGGGTGCGGCGGGGGCCGAGTTTGCCGGGGAGACGGCCCTACCACCCGCCGAGACCGAGACCGAGACCGAGACCGAGACCGAGACCGAGACCGAGACTACGATCCGGGCGCCCAGGCTACGAACTTCTCGCCGACGCTACGATCCTCGCCCCGAGACTACGGTCAACGACCATAGTCTCGACCCGGAAACCGTAGTTTCGGCGGCAGCGCCTCGCGCCGACGCCCGACCGAAAGGCCGGCCACACGTGCTCGTGGCGCGGCTCGACAGCATGGGGGACGTGCTGCTCGCCGGCCCCGCCGTGCGGGCGATCGCTGCATCGGGCGCACGCGTCACCATGCTGTGCTCGCCGCGCGGGGCATCCGCCGCCCGCATGCTTCCCGGCGTCGACGACGTTCTCGTCTGGGACTGCCCGTGGGTCAGCGCGGACGCTCCGGATGTCGACCAAGACGACACGCGTCGCCTCGTGCAGGCGATCGCGGCGGCGCGATTCACTCAGGCCGTCATCCTGACGTCGTTCCACCAGTCGCCGCTGCCGCTCGCGCTTCTGCTGCGGCTGGCCGGAGTGCCGCGGATCGGCGGAGCATCCGTCGACTATGCAGGCAGCCTGCTCGACATGCGGCTGCGTCCGGGGGACGAGCCGGGCGACGACCTGCCGGAGAGCATCCCCGAGGCGGAGCGGGCACTGCGCATCGCGGCGGCGTGCGGATTCCGGCTGCCGGAGTCCGACCCGGGGCTGCTGGCCGTGCGCGACATCCGGCCGCAGTACGGGCTGCCGCGGCCGTACGTCGTTCTGCACCCGGGAGCGTCGGCGCCGGCGCGCAGGTGGAGCGCCGCGGGGTTCGCGGCCGTGGCATCCGCTCTCGCGGAGCTCGGCGTGAACGTCGTGGTCACGGGCGATGCCGAGGAGCGCGAGCTCACGCGTGAGGTCGCCTGCGGCGCGGTGATTGCGTGCGGTGAATCGGAGACACGCCGAGGGAGAGGGCACCACGAGGCCGTTTCGGCCGCGGGCATCGGCGTGTCTCCGATTTCCGGCACGGGGGCCGTGACCGGCAGTGGGGTCGAGACCGGCACGGGCGCCGACACCGGCACGGGCGCCGAGCCCGACACTGGTGCCGAGACCGGCACGGCTGCCGCGATCGACCTCGGCGGACGCCTCACACTCCCGAAGCTCGCCGGAGTGCTGGCCGGCGCGGAGGCGATCGTGTGCGGCAACACCGGTCCGGCCCACCTGGCCGCAGCGGTCGGCACGCCCGTCGTCAGCCTGTTCTCCCCGGTCGTGCCCGCTGCGAAGTGGGCGCCGTACGGTGTGCCGTGCGCGCTGCTCGGCGACCAGGATGCCGCGTGCGCAGGAAGCAGGGCCCGCGTCTGTCCGGTGGCCGGGCATCCGTGTCTCGCGGGCGTCACACCGCAGCAGGTGGTGGATGCCTGCCTGCGGCTCGCCCCGCAGCTCACCGCCGACGGGCCGGTGCGAGCGCAAGCGGTTCGTTTCTCAGGAGCGCCGGCGCGGGGCTCGGCGTTCCGGCCCGAAACTTCGGGGCGCGGCCGCCATCCGGTCCTGAGAAACGAACAGGGCGGAGGCCCGGCCCGACCCACGAACGCGACGCGAGAGGCGGTGGCCCGATGAAGATCCTGATCTGGCACGTGCACGGCGGATGGATGGACTCCTTCGTGCAGGGACCGCACGACTACCTGCTGCCGACCACGCCGCAGCGCGACGGCTGGGGCCTCGGGCGTGCTTCGCGGGACTGGCCGGCGGGGGCGCGCGAGGTCTCGCCCGAGCAGCTGCGCGAGGAGAGGCCGGACGTCGTCGTGCTCCAGCGGCCGGAGGAGGTCGCGGAGGCGACCCGACTGCTCGGCGCGGTTCCGGGCACTGACCTGCCGGCCGTCTACCTCGAGCACAACACTCCGCGGCAGCACGCGGCGACCAGCGTGCATCCGATGGCCGATCAGCGCGAGATCCCGATCGTGCATGTCACGCACTTCAACGAGGTGTTCTGGGACAACGGCATCGCACCGACCACGGTCATCGAACACGGCATCCTCGACCCGGGACCGCGCTACACCGGCGAGCTGGATGCCCTCGCCGCGGTCATCAACGAGCCCGTCCGGCGCGGCCGCGTGACCGGAACCGACCTGCTGCCGAGGTTCACCGACGTGGCGCCGGTGCACGTCTTCGGCATGGCGACCGACGGGCTGTGCCATTCGACCGGTGACGCGAACATCGTGCCGAGCGGCGACCTGCCCACCGACGAGCTGCACACGGAGCTGGCCCGCCGGCGCGCGTATCTGCATCCGGTGCGGTGGACGTCGCTCGGGCTCTCGCTGCTGGAGGCGATGTTTCTCGGGATGCCCGTGCTCGCGCTCGCGACCACCGAGGTCTCTCGCGCCGTGCCGCCGGGCACCGGAGTGACATCCACGGATCCCGACGAGCTGCGGGCTGCGGCATCCGAGCTGATCGCCGACCCCGGCGGAGCGAGGGAACTCGGGGCGGCGGGCCGGGCGCACGCGCTGCAGGCGTACTCGCTGGAGAACTTCCTCGAGCGCTGGAACACGGTGCTCGACGACACGGTCGCCACCTGGCGGCTGCGGCACCCACAGGCGCGGATGCACCCGCGACGCCTCGGGCATCCGGGCGGCGCCACCCACATCGACCACTGGCCGGCCCTAGCACCTGCGACGGCAACGGCCAATGGAGCGCCCTCGACGGCGCACACCACGGAAGGAGCACCATCGTGAGAATCGCCATGGTTTCCGAGCACGCCAGCCCGCTGGCGACGGTCGGAAGTGTGGATGCCGGCGGGCAGAACGTGCACGTCGCCGCGCTCAGCAAGGCGCTCGCCGCCGACGGCCACCAAGTGACCGTCTACACCAGGCGCGACTCCGCGGAGCTTCCGCGTCGTGTGGGCTTCGGCCCTGGCGTCGAGGTGGTGCACATCGACGCGGGTCCGCCCACGCGCATCCCGAAGGACGACCTGCTGCCGCACATGCCGCAGCTGGCCGAGGGCATCGCGGCCGACTGGGAGAGCCGCGGGGCGCCGGAGGTGGTGCACAGCCATTTCTGGATGTCCGGACTCGCCGCCCTCGGCGCCGTCGAGAGCCTTCCGCAGGAGCGCATCCCCGTGGTGCACACGTTCCACGCCTTGGGTTCGGTGAAGCGCCGCTTCCAGGGTGCCGCCGACACGTCACCGACCGCGCGACGCTGGCTGGAGCCTCACGTCGGCAGCCGGGCGGCCGCGATCGTCGCGACGTCGACGGACGAGGTGCTCGAACTCGGCCGCATGGACATCGCGACGGGCAAGGTGCGGGTCGTTCCGTGCGGCGTTGACCCGTCCGCGTTCAGCGCGAGCGGCCCGAGCGTGCCGAAGGATGTGCGACACCGCATCCTCAGCGTCGGTCGCCTCGTGCCGCGGAAGGGTGTCGACATCGCCATCGACGCGCTCGCGCGGCTGGTGAAGGCCGGAGAGGATGCCGAACTTGTGGTGCTCGGCAGCTCCGGCGGATCCGCCGAGGCGGACCCCGAGATCGCGCGGCTCAAGGAGAGTGCACGGGCATCCGGAGTCGAGGAGCGCGTGCGTTTCATGGGTCAGGTCGACCAGGTGGAGCTTCCTCGCTGGTACCGCTCGGCCGACGTGGTCGTGTGCACCCCGTGGTACGAGCCGTTCGGCATCGTGCCGCTGGAGGCGATGGGGTGCGGGGTTCCCGTCGTGGCCGCAGCGGTCGGCGGGCTGCGCGACACCGTCGTCGACGAGGGGACGGGCCTCTTGGTTCCGCCGTTCGACGCGGATGCCACCGCAGCCGCGATCTCCCGTCTGTTCGACGACGACGAGCTGCGGTCCGAGCTCGGGCGCGCAGGACGCGAGCGAGTGAGCACGAAGTACACGTGGCAGCAGGTCGCCCACGAGACGGCCGAGGTCTACGGGCGGCTCGCAGGGACGACACCCGTCCGACACGAGACGACCCCCGCCGCGCATGCGGCAACGCACGCCCCTCATGCGACGACCCGCGCCCCGCACGAGGCGCCCGCGCTCGGAGGTGTGTACCAGTGACCAGCGTCGAGGCGCCCATCAGGGGCCACACTCGAACCGCCGCGGATCTCGCGGCCGACCACATCGAGACGCTCGCACCGTCGCTACGGTCGCTGCAGCGGCAGTCGTCGCGCCTGGTCGCCTGGGGCGAGGAGCTGGCCGATCGGCTGGATGCCGGTGCGCGGCTGCTCGCCGCGGGCAACGGCGGGTCCGCCGCCGAGGCGCAGCACCTCACGGCCGAACTCGTCGGACGATTTCAGAACGACCGCCCGGCGTTCTCGGCGATCGCGCTGAACGCGGAGACGTCGAGCGTGACCGCGATCGGCAACGACTACGGATTCGATGAGGTGTTCGCCAGGCAGGTGCGAGCGCACGCCAGGGACGGCGACGTCGTGCTGCTGCTCTCCACGAGCGGCGCGAGCGGAAACCTCCTCTCCGCCGCGGCGGCCGCCCACGAATGCGGGGCCCTGGTGTTGGCCATGACAGGTCCGGCACCGAACCCGCTCGCTGCCGCGAGCGACGACGTGATCGCCGTCGATGGGCCATCGGCGCACGTGCAGGAGTGCCAGCTGGTGGGCATCCACGCGCTCTGCGTCACCTTCGATCGTCGGATCGAGGAGTTGCGTGACGCGCACGTTCAGGCCGCTCGGCCGCAAAGGGGGACGCCATGAGAATCACAGTGGTGGGCGACGTGCTGCTCGACGTCGACGTGCGAGGAACCGCCGACCGGCTGCTGGCCGACGCGCCCGTTCCCATCGTCGACGTGCAGACCATCATGCGCCGCGCGGGCGGGGCCGGACTCGTCGCGAGCATGCTCCTGGCGGACGGCCACGAGGTCGACATCATCACGACGCTGTCGGACGACGATGCGGCGGGCCACCTGCGCGGATGCCTCGCCGGTGCGAACATCGTCGCCTCGCACTCGGGCATCCCGACGCCGGTGAAGACCCGGCTCATCGCGGGTTCGCATCCGCTGGCGCGCATGGACGAGGGATGCGGCGATCCGCCGCCCGCGACAGTCACCGGCGAGATGCTCGACGCGGTGGCGTCCGCGGAGGTGCTCGTCGTGGCCGACTACGGTCGCGGGCTGACCGATCACACGGAGCTGCGGCGCGCCATCGCGGAACGAGGGCTCGATGTGCCGGTGGTGTGGGATCCGCACCCGCGCGGCGACCGGCCGGTGCTGAGCGCGACCGTCGCGACGCCGAATCTGGCAGAGGCGACGCGGGCCGCTCGCGTGCCGGCCGGAGTGGGAAAGGATGCCGCGGCCGCCGCGCACGCGGCCCGCGCCCTGCGAGACGAGTGGGCGTGCCCCATCGCGGTGACGCTCGGCGAGATGGGGGTGCTGCTGGCGGACTCGGCGGATGCTCCGCCGTCGGTGCATCCGGTGTCGAGGGTGACGAGCGTCGACCCGTGCGGAGCCGGCGACCGGTTCTCGTCAGCGCTCGCCGTGGCGCTGGCATCCGGTGCGTCGCTGCCGGATGCCGTGGCCACAGCCGCCGACATCGCCGCGCTGTTCCTCGCTCGAGGCGGGGTCTCGGCACTCGGCACGCATCGGGCGCCGCGGTACTCGGCGAGCGGATCGGCGCCGCGCGAAGCGGTCACGACCGCCAGGGAGCGGCACGGCGCCATCGTGGCGATGGCGTGCGACAACGACACGCTGACCCCGGAGGATGTCAGACGCTTCCTCGCTGCCCGCGCGCTCGGAGACTCGCTGGTGCTCGTCATCGACGGAGTGGAGAGCAGCAACGGGGCGGTCGAGACCCAACGCATCGACGCGCTCGAGCAGGCGTTGCTCGCACTCGAGTGCGTCGATGAGGTGGTGCGCGCGCCGCGCGCCGACTTCGAGTCGCTGCTGCGGTCGCTGCGGCCGCATGTGTGGGTGGAGTCGGCGGATCCGCGGGACGGCGGGCGGCTCGATCCGCAGATCGCCGCCGCGTGGGGCGGCCAGCTCGTGACGCTTCCGTACGGCGAGCGGCACGTGGTTGACGGGTTCTCGCGCGGGCGCACGTCTGCCGCCGGCGTTCCGGACGCGGCGGGTGGCCGTCGGCCGCGACCCGTACCCGGAATGGCACAGACCGCAAGTCGCGAGCGGTCGTTGTCGGAGTACGCGATGGCTTCCGAACGGATCACCCGGCGGTCCGTCGCCAAGCAGGCCATGAGTGCGCCCGGAGCCGGTGCGCAAGAAGCGCCCGCGGACCAATCGAACGACGAGAAGAGGGGAAAGAGCCGATGACGGCACGAAGGATCATCGTCACAGGTGGGGCATCCGGTCTTGGGCGGGCCGTGGTGGAAGCACTGCGCGCGAACGGAGACGCGCCGATCGTGTTCGATCGCGCCCTCGGAGACGACGCGTCGAGCGGTACGGATGCCGTGACCGTCGACGTGACCGACCGTGAGGCCGTGGAGGCTGCTGTGGCGGATGTCGGGGTATCCGGAGACATCGACGGCGTCGTCACCGCGGCGGGGATCGATCGATGCGGATACCTGCATGAGGTTCCGGCCGAGGAGTGGGAACGCGTGATCGCGGTCAACCTGCTCGGCACGGTCGCCGTCGTGCGTGCCGCGCTGCCCGAGCTCGAGCGGTCGCACGGCCGGATCGTGACGGTCGCCTCGACCCTCGCGCTGCGCGTCGCGGAGGGCGCCACCGCGTACTGCGCGTCGAAGTTCGGCGTGCTCGGGTTCTCGCGTGCTCTGGCCGCCGAGACCCGGGGCCGCATCGGCGTGACGACCTTGGTGCCCGGTGGCATGGACACCCACTTCTTCGACGACCGTCCGGACTCGTACAAGCCGCCGGCCGACGCGAAGCTGAATCGTCCGGATGACGTCGCCCGCGCCGTGCTCTTCGCGCTCGACCAGCCGAGCGGATGCGAGGTGCGCGAGCTCGTGGTGTGCCAGGAGTACGAGGAGTCGTGGCCGTGATGCTTCCGTTGCCGTCAACATGACAATCGACCGAAAGCATGCCAATCGGTCCTGTTCTCGGCGGGAGAGCGCGATCTGTCATGTTGGCGGGGTGGCGGGCGGCGGTGCGGTCGCCAGCAGCTGGCGCGCGCTGTCGTAGACGTCGCGCCAGGGAACATCCGCGACGAACGACTCGTCGTGCTCGCACCGCGCCGCCGCCGGGTTCATGCCGGTGCAGTCGGCTCCGCACACCGGGCAGCGGGCGGTCCAGCCGAGATGCACGCGGTGTCTGGCACGCGTGAGCGGACCGGCGTTGATGAGGTTGCCGATCCAGTAGACCGCGACCGTGGCCGTGCCCAGCGCGTGCGCGAGGTGGCGAGGTCCGCTGTCGTTCGCGATGACGACATCCGCATCGCCCAGCACGGCGGCGAGCTCGCCGAGATCGAGCAGCCCGGCGACGGATGCCACGCGGCTGGCGCTCGAGGGCCGCCGTGAGGCGCTCTCCACGACGGCGTCGCAGAGCATCCGCTCCCCCTCGTCGCCCACCACGACGACCACGGGGCCCTCTGCCGCTAGCTCCGCAGCGACGCGTGCGAACCGGTCCGCCGGCCAGCGCCGGCGTGGATCCGTCGCACCCGGATGTACGACCACCAGCGGCCCGTCACCGATCGCGATGCCCGCCTTCGTCAGCACCTCGATTCCCGATGCGCCGGGTACCCGCGCCAGCACCGGCTCGCATCCGTATCGGCTCGGTGCCGCACCGGCGAGCGCCGCGACCTCGAGTCCGCGCACGAACTCGTTCTGGTAGTAGAGGTACGGGGTCGTGCGATCGAGCGGAGCGGCATCCGGCGTGCGGGTACCGATCGTGTGTCGCGCACCGAGCCGTTGCACGAACGGGTTCGAGTTGCGTCCGCCACCGTGCAGCTGCACCGCGAGGTCGAAGCCGCAGTCGCGCATCCGGGCGAAGAAGGCATCCGTCTCGCCCGCATTGACGAGACCCGGCCGTACGCCGTCGGACGGTGGCACGGGGATGACACGATTCGGCGGTCCCGGACGGCCACGCATGAGCGCTTCGTGCATCGGCGTGCCGAGCACGGTGATCTCGCACTCCGGATACGCCTCCCGCAGGGCGTGCAGCGCGGGTAGCGCGAACAGGAAGTCGCCCAGCCCACCCGCTCGGAGCACGGCGATGCGATGGATGTCGGGGAATCGGTGCCGCGCGATGTCGAATCGGTCAGTTGCGGCATCCGCTGGCGCCTCGGATGCTCCCGCGTACGAAATCGGCGGCATGGCACTCCCCTCTTCTGATGCGTCTCTCCTCCTGTTCCCCGAGGAACACCGGCGGAAACGCGCTCTCGGCGGTATGGGAAACGCACTCTCGGCGGGAGCGTGTGTAACGGGCAGCGGGAGTGGGTACTCAGGGAGAAGAAGCGAAAGACCGATCGAGACGAAAGAGGGTGCGACATGGCCGAACCGGTGCTGTGGCTGAGCGAGCCGGACGTGAGCGGCGAGATCAGGATCCTCGACCCGCACGACGGGTCAGCGCTGCCCGCCGTCCCGGTCGCGACCGAACAGGACGTTGCGGACGCCGTGCACAACGCCCGCCACGCGCTGCCCGGCTGGAGGGCCACCCCCATCGCCGACCGAGGGGCCGCACTGCACCGCATCGCCCGCGCTCTGGGCGAGCGCGCCGAAGCGATCGCGGAGCTCAACCACCGCGAGACCGGTCGCCCGACGAGCGAGGCGCTCGCCGGCGTGATGGCCGGCGTCGCCGGACTCGAGCAGTACGCGGAATACGCTCCGCTGCACCGGGCGAGCAGCCTGAACGGTCCATCCGACGCACTCGATCTCGAACGCCGCGAACCGCGCGGGGTGGCCGCGATCGTGACGCCGTGGAACGACCCGGTCGCCGTGGCGTGCGGCCTGATCGGAGCCGCGCTCGTCATGGGCAACACGGTCGTGCACAAGCCCAGCGAACGCTGCCCCGCGACGGGCCGGATGCTCGGCGAGGTCTTCGCGGGCATCCTTCCGCGCGATGTCTTCCACACGCTGGTCGGCGGCCCGCAGCTCGGCGCCGAACTGGTCGGAGACCAGGGAGTGGATGTCGTCGCGCACGTCGGATCCACCGCGACCGGCCGTGAGATCGCGCGCCTGGTGGCGGACACCGGCGCGCACTTCATCCGGGAGAACGGCGGGAACGACGCGCTCATCGTCGACGAGAACGTCGATCCGGACTGGGCGGCCGAGCAGGCGGCCACAGGCGCGTTCACGAACTCCGGCCAGCTGTGCACCTCGGTGGAGCGCATCTATGTGACGGAGGGCGTCGCATCCGAGTTCCTCGACCGACTCGTCGAGCGCGCGAACGCGCTGAACGCACCTGGGCCGGATGCCCCGCACTCCCTCGCACCGCTGGTCGACGAGCGGCTGCGCGAGGCGGTGCACGAACAGGTGGAGGACGCGCTTTTGCGGGGCGCGACCGCGCTCACCGGGGCCGAGATCCCGTCCGGGAGCGGCTCGTACTACCCAGCGACGGTGCTGACCGGATGCTCGAACGAGCTTCGCATCATGCGCGAGGAGACGTTCGGCCCGGTCGCACCGGTGCAGGTGTGCGGGACGTTCGAGGATGCCGTGGCCGCGGCATCCGAGGACCGCTACGGGCTCGCCTGCACGGTGCTCACGCACTCCCTCGAGCACGCACTCGAAGCGGTCGACCGCATGGACGTCGGCACGGTCAAGGTGAACGGCGTCTTCGGAGGCGCCCCGGGCGGAGCGGCGCAACCGCGCCACGACAGCGGAGACGGATTCGGCTACGGCCCCGAACTGCTCGACGAGATGAGCCACGTGAAGGTCGTGCACCTGCAGGCAGGTGTGCTGTGAACGGCCGCACGCTCGAGGTGGTGCGAGCGATCGGCGAGCGCCGGCCGCGGATCGCGGTGGTCGGCGATCTCATGCTCGACGTCTGGTCGTACGGCGTCGCCGGGCGACTTGCTCGCGAGGCGCCCGCGCCCGTCGTCGAGGTGCGGGAGCGCCGGCACGCACCGGGCGGTGCAGGCAACACGGCGATGAACCTCGCGGCGCTCGGCGCCGACGTCGTCTGCTTCGGCATCGTCGGCACCGACCCCGCCGCCGGCACCCTGCTCGAGTGCCTGCGGGAGGCGGGCGTCGACACCTCGGGTGTGATCGAGCATCCGGATGCCCACACGCCCGTCAAGCACCGCATCGTGTGCGACGAGCAGGTGCTGCTGCGACTCGACGAGGCACCGTCGGAGCTGCCGGTGGATGCCATCGACCGGATGCTCGAGGCGGCGAACGCCTCCGATGCGGACGCGTTCGTGGTCGGCGACTATGGATCGAGCGCGATGGAGGCCGCGGCGGAGCGGCTGCGGCCGGGCACGAGCAACGACCGGCGCACGAGCGACGGCCGGCGCACGGGTCGCCGAGCGGCCGCGCGCTCCGGAGTCCGACCGCTCGTCGTCGTGGACGCGCACGACCTGCGTCGCTGGCGCGGCATCCGTCCCGATATCGCCACACCGAACGCGGCGGAGGCCGCCGCACTGCTGAGCGCGAGCCTTCCGGACGGCGCGGACCGGGCATCCTTCTTCAACGAGCGCTCGCGGGCCCTTCTCGAACGGTCCGGAGCCCGGGAGGTCGTCGTCACGCTCGACCGCGACGGCGCCGTGCTGCTCGGCGAAGGGCCGCATCGAACACATGCGCACCGCGTCTCGGAGAAGAACGCGAGCGGCGCCGGCGACACGTTCGTGGCCGTGCTCGCCGCCGCGTGCGCGTGCGGCGCACCGATCGCCGACGCCATGAATGCCGCCCAGAGCGCTGCGGACGTCGTGGTTCACAAGCCGGACACAGCGGTGTGCACGCTCGACGAACTCGTCGCGCGTTCCGACGGCGCCCACGGCGTGACGCTAGCGGCCGACGAGCTCGCTCGGCGCATCCGCGGGCATCGGGAGCGCGGCGACCGCGTCGTGTTCACCAATGGATGCTTCGACGTTCTGCACCGCGGACACACCACCTACCTGCGTCAGGCGAAGGAGCTCGGCGACGTGCTCGTCGTGGCGGTGAACGCGGACGAGACGGTGCGCCGGCTCAAGGGTCCTGGGCGGCCGGTGAACCCGTCACACGACCGCGCCGACGTGATCGCCGCCCTGGAGTGCGTGGACTACGTCGCCGTCTTCGCGGAGCCGACGCCGGTCGAGCTGATCGCCGCGTTGCAGCCGGATGTCTACGTCAAGGGCGGCGACTACACCGCCGAGATGCTCGAGGAGACGACGGTCGTCGAGTCGTACGGCGGCGAGGTGGTTTTCGCCGACTACGTGCCCGATCACTCGACGTCGAGCATCGTGGAGCGCATCCGGTCGGGGGTCGTGTCGTGACGGATGCGCCGATCGGCCGCGACGCCTCGATCAGCCGCCGAACCGCGGGGGCGTGGGCGCGCGAGCACGCACAGCAGACGCCTCGCGTCGACGTGCTGATCCCGACCCGCGACCGCCCGTCCGCGCTGGCCGTCACGCTGGCCGGGCTCGCCGCCCAGGACGACCCGCCGTTCGCCGTGACCATCAGCGACCAGTCCGTCTCGCCGGTCTCCGACGATGCAGCGGTGGCGGCCATGGTGCGCGTGCTGCGCGCCCAGGGCAGGCAGGTGACCGCGCTACGGCACACACCGCCACGCGGCATGGCGGAGCAGCGCCAGTTCCTGCTGATGCAGGCATCCGCGGAGCACGTGCTCTTTCTCGACGACGACGTGTGGCTCGAGCCGGGCAGCCTGCGGCGCATGTGCGATGCGCTCGAAACGCTCGGCTGCGGCTTCGTGGGCATGGCCGTGCAGGGCCTCTCGTATCTCGGCGATCACAGGCCGCACGAGCAGGCCGTGTACGAGCCGTGGGATGGTCCGGTGCAGCCGGAGCACGTCGACCGCGACTCACCGGAATTCGCACGGCACAAGCTGCACAACGCGGCGAACCTCGTCCACCTCGCCGCCGAGCTGACGCCGGATGCCCGCGACTGGCACGCCTACAAGATCGCGTGGGTGGGCGGCTGCGTTCTCTACCGCACGGCGTGCCTGCTCGAGGCGGGCGGCTTCGAGTTCTGGCGCGACCTGCCCGACGTGCACGTCGGCGAGGACGTGCTCGCGGAATGGCGCGTGATGGAGAGGTACGGAGGCGCGGGCATCCTGCCGAGCGGTGCCGTGCACCTCGAACTGCCCACGACGCTGCCGGACCGCGAGGTCGAGGCGAGCGTCGCCATCGCGAGGCGGATCCTCACCACCCCGTGAGCCACCACCACAAGGAAAGGAAAGAAGATGAACGACCTACCCAACCCGATCCAGGTGCAGAAGTTCCTCGGCGGCATCGACTACCCGGCGTCGAAGGACACGATCGTCTCGACGGCGCAGAACGAGGGCGCCGATGACAACGTGCTCGACGCGCTGCGGGGCATCCCCGACAAGGAGTACGACGGGCCGACCGCGGTGAGCGAGGCCGTCTCCGGGTGACGTCCGCTTCTGGCGACTACACCGCCGAATACCTCGACGGCCCACTGGCCGGTCGCGCCGAGTCGCGCCGGCTGGTGGACGGTCAGGTGGAGGACGACGTTCACCTTCCCGTCTCGACCGACGTCGGCACCTCGGTGGTGACGTACCACCTCGCGCAGTCCCGGCGAACGGACAGCGGCCGGCGCGCCCGCTACCGGTTCGACCGCAAGGGCAGCGAGCCGACCGCCGCGGAGAGCTGCCGTCCCAACTGGGGTGCAGAGGGCATCCGGGCCGGTCGTTGAGCGTCGTTGACCGGCCATCCGCCGACTGAACCGTACGGCAAATGCAGGACCCAGCTTCGTTTCGACTGCAGAAGTGGCGCTAAACGTTGCCCGGAAGAGCCACTTCTGCAGTCCAAACCAATGCGCGATCCCCGCAGGCTGCACGCATCCACCGCTCGCGCTCGCTGCTCTTGCCGGAGGAGTTCTCCTTCCAGCACTGCTGCAAAATGTGTATTTTGCAGCACTCCGATCACGGCAAGTCTCTGGGCCCTGCGGGCTCGCAGGACCGGAGACCAGGCCCGCGCCTCAGTCCATGCGGATCAGCGGCAGGCCCGACTCGGGGTCGACTCGCTTGCGCAGCCGCTCCTCCGTCTCGGCGAGCACGACCTCGCACGTGGGACGCACCACGGCGCGCTTCAGGTGTCCGCCGAGCGCGTCGCCGGTCGAGCGGGCGATCACCACGTGGGCGTGCACCGACGGCTCGCCCTTGTTCTCGGCCACGTCGCCGACGACCGAGACGAGTTCGACCTGCTCATCGAGCTCGACCGAGGTGCGGTACTCCTTCGCCTCCCAGTCGAACCACGCGAGCTTCACGGATGCCAGCGCACCGATCGCCGTGAAGCTCGCGCTCTCGATGCGCTCCCGCTTCACGAACTCGCCGAGCCCCTCGAACAGTTCGTCGCCCGTCTCGAAGATCACCGCGAACCGGCGCGGATCCTCCCCCACCTGCTTGTACTGCATCAGGACTTCCTTCCCGTGAGAGTGCTCATCGCCTCGACCTGCATCCGCTGCGGCACGGTGTCGCGTCGCGTTCTGCGTGGCCGGAATCCGCCCGGCAGTGCGGATGCCAGCACCTCGGCCAGGTGCAGCGCCCGGGGTGCGTCGCCGCGACGGTCATCACTCACGTCGTTCGCGCGCCAGTTCACCGACCCGAGCTGATCGGCCTGCGTGCGGCAGCTGAAGCCGTCCGCGATCACCCGCGTTCCCTTCGCCGCGTTCCGCAGCGCGGGCAGCATCGCGTGGTCGGCCACCGCGACGGACACCGGCAGGTGACCGCGCTCGAAGCCGAAGTTGCCGGCCAGGCCGCAGCATCCGTCGAGCTCGTCGAACTCGACACCGGCGTCGCGCAGGATGTCCCGCTCGGCATCGAACCCGAGCACGGCGTGCTGGTGGCAGTGCTCCTGCACGATCGCGTGCCCACCGACGTGCGGCGGCTTCCACCCGTCGGTGTCCGCCAGCAGCTCGGCGAGCGTGACGGCGCGCTCCTTCAGCAGGCGGATGTTCGCATCGCCCTCCAAAAGCTCGGGACCGTCCGAGCGGAACACGGCAAGGCAGCTGGGCTCGAGCACCACGAGCTTTTCGCCGTTCGTCAGTTCCTCCGCCAACTGCGCCGCGGTCGCCTTGAGCATGGCGCTCGCGGCGGTGAGCTGACCGGTCGAGATGAGGGTGAGACCGCAGCAGGAACGGTGGCGCGGAACGCGCACCCGGTAGCCGGCATCCGTCAGCACGGCCACCGCGGCATCGAGAACGGAGGGCTGGAAGTTGTCGCCGAACGTGTCGGCGAAGAGCACGACGTCGCCGTGCGTGCCGGGTTTCGATACGCGGCGCTGCGCGTCGCCGCTCAACCCACGGGCACTTCCGCCGGTTGAGTAGCCGGCCGAGGGCCGGCGTATCGAAACCCCGTCCGTAAAGCGCCTGCGCACGAAGCGCGGCGCCGGGCGCTCCGGCTCGAGGCCGGCCAGCCGCTTCACCAGTGCGCCGAGCACGGGAGCGTGCGCCACGGCGTTCACGAGAGGCGCGAGCGGGTGCGCGATGCGCGCCCACACGGTCAGCCAGCCCATCGAGTAGTGGCCGAGGGGGCGCATCCGTCCCGCGTAGTAGTGCGACAGGAACTCCGCCTTGTACGTGGCCATGTCGACGTCGACCGGGCAGTCGCTCTTGCAGCCCTTGCACGACAGGCAGAGGTCGAGCGCGTCCTTCACCTCCGGCGAGCGCCAGCCTTTGTCGACCGGGGTGTCCCGGTTGGTGCGGTACGTGCCCTCGACCATCTCGAACAGCAGGCGGGCGCGACCGCGGGTGGAGTGCTCTTCCTCACCGGTGGCGCGGTACGACGGGCACATCACGCCGTCCCCGTGTCCTCGGCAGTCGCCGACGCCTACGCAGCGCAGCGCGGCCGCGGCGAAGCTACCGTCGTCGTCGGGGTACGAGAAGTGCAGCTTCACGGGTTGCGGGCGTCCGGTCGGCGGTGGCGCGTATCCCTCGCCCATCCGCAGTCCCTCGGTGCGCGGCTGCGGGTCGACCATCTTGCCCGGGTTCATGCGTCCGCGCGGGTCGAAAAGGCGCTTCAGTGCTTGGAACCCCTCGATCACCCGGTCGCCGAACAGCATCGGCAGCAGGTCGGCGCGCGCCTGACCGTCTCCGTGCTCGCCGGAGAACGAGCCGCCGAAGCGCACCACGAGCTCCGCCGCCTCGTGCGTGAACCGGCGGTACTCGTCCACGCCGGCAGCGCCGGAGGCGAAGGGGAACGGGATGCGCATGTGCAGGCATCCGTGCCCGAAATGCCCGTACCGGGCGACGGGCTCGTACCCGTAGCTGTCGAGCAGCGTGCGCAGCGCGCGCAGGTAGTCGCCGAACACGCCGGGCGGCACCGCGGAGTCCTCCCATCCGGACCACATGTCGGGAAGGCCCGGCACGTTCGTCGCAGCTCCCAAGCCCGCCTCGCGCACCCGGCGGATCGCATCCTGCTGCTCCTCGTCGTCGAACCGACGCACATCCGGCTGGATGCTCCGCTCACCGAGTGCGCGCACCATCGCGTCGGCCGTGGCATCCGCTTCGTCCTTCGTCTCGCCCGGCACCTCGACGATGAGGTATCCGTCGCCGTCGGGCAGCAGATCGAGCGCGTCGAGGTTCTTGCCCTTCGTGCGCTGGAAGCCGATCAGGGTGCCGTCGAGGCCCTCGACCGCGATCGGATCGAAGCGACCGGCGTGCGGCGCGGCATCCGCGGCATCCTCGATCGTCGGGTAGCCGAGCACCACGAACGTGCGCGCCTTCGGCACCTCGACGAGCTCGAGCTCCGCACGCAGCACGGTGACGAGCGTCGACTCGCTGCCGACCAGCAGGCCGGGCACGTCGAACCCGTTCTCGGGCAGCAGCGCGTCGAGATTGAAGCCGGAGACCCGGCGCGGGATCTTCGGAAAGTGCCGCCGCACGTCGCTGCCGTACCGGTCGATCAGCTCTCGTAGCGCCGCGTACAGCCTGCCCTTCGGGCCGCCCTCCGCGATGACCAGTTCCGGGTCGTCGTCGCGCCGCACCCACATGCGGTCGCCGTCGTAGGTGAGGATCTCCAGCGCCAGGACGTTATCAGCGGTCTTGCCGTACTTCTGTGCGGACGACCCGCACGAGTTGTTGCCGATCATGCCGCCGATGGTGCAGTGCGAGTGCGTCGCCGGCTTCGGCCCGAACATCAGGCCGAGCGGATTCACCGCGTGGTTGAGCTGGTCGAGCACGATGCCGGTCTCCACGATCGCGGTGCGGGATGCCCGGTTCACCTCGATCAGCCGGTCGCAGTACTTGGACCAGTCGATCACCACGCCCTCGTTGCACGTCTGGCCCGCCAGGCTCGTTCCGCCGCCTCGACTGAGCAGCGGCACGTCGAACCGGGAGCAGGCGAGCACCGCATCCGCGCCCGCCTCGACCGTGCGGGGCAGCACCACTCCGATCGGTACGTGTTTGTAGTTGGACGAATCGGTCGAATACGCGGCGCGCGTTCCCGCATCGAACCGCACCTCGGCATCCAGACCCTCGAGTTCGCTCATGAGCCCGCGGATGTCGAGCCCGCCGTTCGTGATGGTCACATATGCGACCCTGCCGCGAAGCTCCCCGGGGTGGAAGGGGTTGACCCGTTTTCGACCGCCCGGCGGGATGCCTGCAGCAGCAGATCGGCGAGCGCGAGCAGGTCGTCCATGGCCTGTTCGCGTGGCTCCTCCGGCAGGCTGCCGCGGCGGATCAAGCCGTCGTGCTCGATCGCGTGGGCGAGGTCGGCGAGCAGCTTCCAGCGCAGCGCGGCCGAGGCGTCGAGCCCGAGACGCACCTCGCCGAGCGTGATCGAGCGGTCTTCCTCGCGCGCGCCGTGCCAGTACGCCTCGACGGCGTCGTCCAGGACCTCGGTGACGACGGATGCCATCGCATCGCCGCGGCGCACCGACGAGAACAGCAGAGAGGCGAGGTCCGCGCCGACAGGCCCCGGCCCGACGGACTCCCAGTCGATGAGCACGGTCTCACCGGAGACGACGAACACGTTCGCGCCGACGGCGTCGTGGTGGCACAGCGTGTGCGGCAGCGCTTCGAGGATGCCCCGCACTCGCGGCTGCGCCTCGATCAGTCGTCGACCGGCCGGCAGCCGGTCACCGAGCCGGGCGACCACCGCCGGATGCTGCGTCGCAAGCGTCGCGCGCCCGGCATCCATCGCCTGCGGCTGGCTGTGGCGATCGATCCACCCGGTGAACAGCCATGGCTCGCCTGGCACTCGGCCGCGCCAGCGCCCGGCGAGAGTGCCGAGATCGTGAGCGGCGGTCAGCAGGGATTCCGAGTCGAGCGGACGCCTGCCGTCGTGGACGACCTCCTCCAGCAAGAGCGTGAGCCGCCCGTCCTCCGCTGCCGCCGATCCGTGGACGCGAGGCGCACGCACCGCCGGCGCGAGGTCATCCAGCAGCCCGGACGCGTAGGCGTCGAACTCCCGCACCCCGTTGTCCAGCAGATACGGCTGGGCCAGGTGCGGTCCCTCGGTGGTCTTCTCGATGAGCGACCATGGCACCCGCTTGCCGTCGACCAGTGCCCGCCCGCGGAGTCTGTGCACCTCCCGGTGCGCGAGGAACGCGTCGTACTCGAGCTCCTCGCGGTACACGTCGTCGAGCCCGTCGATCCCGCGCCCCAGCGCCGAGGCCACGGCCGACTGCAGAAGCGCGTCCCGACTCACCGGGTCGAGCTTAGGCGTTGCTCGAGAGACTCATGCGCCGCGGACCACGAACGAACCGGGAGGCGTCGGCACCCCGGAGTGGTGGCTGCCCGCCACGCCGTGCGCCGCCGTGTGCGGCTCCTTCTGCTCGCACAGCTTGCCGCAGTACGGACAGATGTAGCCGTCGCCCATTCGAGCCTCGCCCTTCAGCGCGTACTCGAGCACGCCGTCGAACGCGTCGTTCCCCGGCGCGCCGTCCGGGTCCTCCGCCCACCTGGTGAACGCGAACTCGACGTACGCGGGCCGCGCCAACGAGGGAAGTGGAACGCGCATCCGCTCGAATGGATGCCCGTCGTCGTCCAGGGGCACCCAGAGCTTCTCCGGTGCCGGGCCGAAGAGCGAGCCAGGGACATCCACCCGCGCCCTGCGGTGGTCGCCTCGCACGTGCAGCGTGTGCCCGCCGCGGATCATGTCGCGCGGCAGCGCCTGATACAGCTCCTGCACGCCGTACGTGATCGCGCCACGACGGAGTCTGGCGAACCCCTCCTGCGTGTCGTCGCCCATGACGACGAAGTCCGGACACACCGGTCGGCGCAGCACGATGGCGGTACCGCCGGAGGGCGACTCGGAGAGGAGCAGCAGGATGGCCGTGGCATCCAGCCGCGCGGGGTCCGGGACCTCGGCACCCTTCCCCGTCACGACGCCCTCCGTTCCGTCTCGATATCGTTCACGCGTACTCCGTACCTGCACTCGGCGTTGGACTCGGTGAGAAGGTCGAACTCGTGCCACGACGCACGGTCGAGCGACGGGATCGGGACGCGGACGCGACGGTGCGGCGACCCGCGGCCGTCCCTCGGCAGGAACACCGCGGCATCCGCTGCGCCGAACACCGACGCGGAGTGCGCGAATCGCGCGCGCACGTAACGGGTCAGGTCCACGGTCATGGCCGGCGCCGTCGACTCCGCCGGATACTCCTCGGCCAGTTCGCGGTACGGCTCGCGGAGACCGTGTGCGGCGGCGCCTCTCCGCACCCGCACGAACACCCGCGGATCGGAGAAGACCTCCAGCCGCACGGAGGACGGCGCGTTGCCCTCGACGAGCACGACGACAGGGGCGACGCCCGGCTGCGGCAGCAGCATGAGCACGCCGCCGACCGTGAACTCGGTATCGCCGGGCAACTTCTCCATGGCCCGATAGTGCATCGAGAAGCGGCGAACCCGCGCTTCCGGGCAGGGGATTGACACCCGGGCGAATCCGCCTTACGCGGCTCGCGCTCAGCGGGGCGAGAGCCGTTGCCCCGAGTCGGCGAGCCGCTCACGCAGGCGCTCGCGCGGAACATCCTGAACCGGGCATCCGGCATCCACGGCGAGCGCCGCCGCCGTTCCCGCAGCATGCCCCAGCATCATGTACTGCGGCTCCATGCGCACGGACGCGAACGCCACCGCCGACGCCGAGAGGCAGACCGGAACGATCAGGTTCGCGGCGTGCTCCCGCCGCGGAACGAGCGCGCGATACGGGATGCCGTACAGCGGCACAGGCACGGAGAGGTAGCCCTCCGTGAAGACGGTTCCGATGGGCGCCGGATGCTCATACACCCACCGCCAGATCCGCTGCACCTCGCGGATGTCGATGTGGTACGAACCGAGCGCGACGGTGTCCTCCGGGATGCGACCGGCGAGCAGATCGTGCTCGGTGAGCACGGTCTCGCCCAGCATCCTGCGCGCCTCCCGCACGTACAGCTGGTGCGGCAGGTGCCCGGTGTCGGCGAACTCACCGGCCGGCAGCCCCCAACGGGAGACCTCGCGACGTACGGATGCCGGCACCGCCGGGTCGTGCGAGAGGAAGTACAGAAACCCGCGGGTGTGACTGAGGTGGTGCTCCACGATCTCGCGGCGGCGCTCGGGCGAGGCATCCGGGTACTCCCATGCCGATCCGTCGAGCACGTTCAGCGAGACCGGTCCGAGCGAGTTGCCGTCCGCCATGCCGCCGGGAAGGTTGGGCTCGAGCCCGAGCATGCGTCCGGCGGGCCGTTCGACGCCGTTGCGCCGATCGTTCGCGAACAGCCGCCTGCCGAGCTCCCAGTACTCCTCGTCGTAGTCATCCGGTCGCTCGAACGGAATCCGATCGGCCGTCGTCGTCAAGCACACCCGGTACCCGTAGGCCATGACGCCGCCGTCGCCCGAGCCCACTGGAGCGAGCTCGGTGTCGTGCAGCTGCGGAAGGATGCCCGACTGGATGCGCCCACTCGGGTCGCCCGCGAACGGCGACACCCACGGCGGCATCGCGTGCATGCCGGGCACGAGCTCCTGGCGCCCGGCGAACCGCTCGCCGTAGAGCGACGCGTCTTCGCGGCCGACGCGGTAGGGCACGCCGGATGCCGCCATCGCGTCGCCCTCGTACGTCGCGTCGATCACGACCCCGGCCGACACGGTGAGGCCGGTCTCGAACACGAGCTCGCCGACCTCGGCGCCGTCGCGTCCCTGGCGCATGGCGATCGAGCGGAGGGACGCGCCGAACTCGACCCGCACACCGGAACGCTCGAGCCAGCGCTCGAAGATCTGCTCGGCCACGTGCGGCTCGGGGCCCGCGTAGTGCCCGACGGGCACCGCGTAGTGCTCGGCGATGTCGGCGCGAAGCCTCGCAGCCGGGCCGCCCAGCGCTCGCTCGTCGCCCACGTCGGTGTAGCCGAGGCCGCCCGACGTCATCCCGCCGAGATGCCTCCCCGGCTCGACGAGCAGGACGCTCGCGCCGGCGTCGGCCGCCGCGATGGCGGCGCACACTCCGGCCGAGGTGCCGCCGTACACGAGAACGTCGATCGATTCGGGCATCGCGAGCCCGTCCTCAATGCGCAGCGGTCGCTGCTGCATTGCGAGCGCGCGGCTGCGCATCCAGCACGCGGGGCGCCGCCGTCGATCCGCGGGGCCGTACCTGAGCGTCGAGCACGACGACCTCCGGGTCACCCGCCGGGTCCACAAGTCGCTCCAGCAGACGGCCGAGCGCCGTCTCGCCGAGAGCAACCGCATCCTGGGCGACCGCGGTGATGCCCGGGCTCACCATGCTCATCCACTCGGAGTCGTCGAACGAGACGATGCTGACATCCTCCGGAATCCGCATGCCGAGGTCGTTCATCGCCCGCCACACGCCCTCGGCGAGGAGGTTGTTCGCGGCGAAGATCGCGGTCGGATGATCGCGACGAGCCAGCATGTCGACCGCCGATTTGCGCGCGGCCTCCGCGTCCCATCCGCCCGACACGATGAGTGCGGGGTCGACGTCGACGCCCGATCCCTCGAGCGAGGCCCGGTATCCGGCGGCGCGCTCGCCGCCCGTCGTCCACGTGGTCTCGTCGATGAAGAGGGCGATGCGCCGATGGCCGAGGTCGATGAGATGGTCGGTCATGCGGCGAGCGGCGCCCGCGTTGTCGATGACGACGGCGTCGCACCGTCCGGCGGAGAACTGCCGGTCCGCCTCGACGACGGGGATGCGCTGTCGAACGAGATAGTCGGAGACGTCGCCGGAGAGCGGGGTGACGATGACGCCGGCCACGCGGGTGGCGACGAAGGCGCGTGCGGCATCCATCTCGGCCTCGGTCGAGCCCTGATCGTCGACGAGCATCATCGTGTAGCCCTCGCGGCGTGCCCTGGCGGCGATGCCCGCGGCCAGGTCGGCGTAGAACGCGTTGCGCAGGTCGGAGACGAGGACGCCGACGGTGCGGCTGTCCTTCTTGCGCAGGCTGCGGGCCATCGCGTGCGGAACGTAGCCGAGCGAGTCCGCCGCCGCCAGCACGCGCTCGCGCACATCGGAGGCGACGTAGCCCTCACCGCTCAGCGCACGGGAAGTCGTGGACTGGGAGACACCGGCCGCGAGCGCGACGTCTTTGAGTGTCGCCCTGCGTGGGGTTCCATCGCCCTCGTTCTCGATCATGGCATCCTTCCCACGCGCACCATGCGCCGCAGCGTGACGGCGGAACAACACTAGCCTCGACGTCCCGCGGTCTCCCGGCTCGTCGTGGCAACGTAGCGAAGGCAACCCCCACGAACCCGCTACAGAAATCGGCATCCGCGCCTGCTTTTTGCTGTAGCGGATGCCGATTTCTGTAGCCGATGCCGCATTCGATGACCGGCGCGGCTAACCGCCCTTGACCGCGCTGTTGTATGCCCGCAGAGACGCCGCCTGCGCCGACTTCAGCGCGTCGGTCGCGCTCTTCTGACCGAGCAGCACAGCCGTCATCGCGTTCGACAGCTCCTGGTTGATCGTCTGCCCGGCAGGGCTGGATCCGAACGTCTTGCCGTAGTCGAGCACCTTGTAATAGGTCTGGATGACCTGGTCGAAGTCGGAGTTGCCCGACGGCTTGACGTACTGCTTGCGGATCGCCTGGTCCGCCTGCGGCGAGCCGGTGAAGAGGCCGGTGTTGATGCCGTGGTTCTTCGCCAGGGTCGCAACGCGGGCCTTCTCGGCCGCGATCCACGAGTCGTAGTTCGTGATCTCATCCATCCACGCGCACGCCGCGACGGGGTTCTTGGCCCCCTTCGGAATCGCGAACGAGGTGCCGCTCGCCACCGAGAACGGCTTGCCGTTGGACGCCATGAACGGCACCGCGCGCACGTCGATCTTGTCGAGGTACGGCGAGATCACGTTCGGGTACCACTGGGCGTCCACCTGGGAGCCGACCTGGTTCTCGACGAACTGGTTGTTGTTGCCGAACGAGTTGAACGAGCCGGTGAAGCTCTCAACCTTCGCGTACCCGCCCTGGGCATCCATGATCTTCTTCAGCAGGTCGAGACCGGCGACGTTCTTGGGGTTGTCGAGGGTCGGCTTGCCGTTGGAGTCGTTGAGCTGGCCGCCCATCCCGAGGATCCACAGGCCGATGTTGCCGGGCACGTTCGGGTCGAGCCCGAGCGTCGAGGGGTTCCCACCGGATGCCTTGTACATCTTCTGAATGGCGGTGATGAGCTCGTCGGGCTTCGAGGTGTTGATCTGGTCCTCGGTGACCCCGGCCGCCTTCATGACCTTCACGTTCACGAGGATCGCCGGCGGCTGGTAGAACTGCGGCGTCGCCCAGATCTGCCCCTTGTACCTGACGTCGTCGACGACGTAGGGATACCACCGCTTGTCGGGGTTGATCTTGCGTGCCGAGAAGCACTTGTCCAACGGCTGGATGAGCCCCTGGGCTGCGTACTGCGTCACGGATGTGCGGTCGAGCTGCACGATGTCGGGAACGTTCCCGCTCGCGAGCCTCGTGGTGAACTTCTGGGCATCGAACGGCGTGCCGTCGATCTTGATCGTCACGCCTTTCAGTTGTGCCGCCGCGTAGGCCAGGCGCGCCTTGCCGACGTCGTCAGCATTGTTGAACGACCAGGAGGTGAGCGTTCCGCTCGGCTTGGCGCTGTAGTCGGTGTTCGAACCGGATTTGTTGTTGTTCCCGCCGCCGCTGGTACACGCGGTGAGAGACAGCACTGCGACCGCGCCAATGGCCAGCAGTCCGATCAGCTTCTTGCGCATTTCATTCCTTTCTTGACCGGGGCCCGGCCTTTTCCGCTCCACTGCGGGAGAAATGTGTGAACTGTTCAGCCCTTGCGACCCGTCGTGGCGATGCCCTCGACGAAGTAGCGCTGCCCGAACGCGAACAGGATGAGCATGGGGAGTGTCACCACGAGCGACGCCACCATGACGTACTGGTAGTCGCCGTGACCGCCGGACGCCGGATTGAACATCGCCATGGCGTACGAGATGCCGAGAGGCGCCGTGTAGCCGGACGGCGATCCGGCGTTCAGGTAGATCAGCGCTCCCTGGAAGTTGTTCCAGCTGGCTTGGAACTCGAAGATCAGCACGATGATGAACGACGGGATCGACAACGGCATGGCGATGCGCCAGAACATGCCCCAGTAGCTCGTGCCGTCGAGCCGGGCCGCCTCGAAGAGCTCGCGCGGCAGGCCCAAGAAGAACTGGCGTTGCAAGAAGATGTAGAACGCGGATCCGAAGAGATTGGCGCCCCACAGCGGTACCCAGGTGCCGAGCAGTCCGACATCCTTCCAGATGAGGTAGATCGGGATCATCGTCACCGCGCCCGGCAGCATCATCGTCGCCAGCACGAGGCCGAAGAGCACGCCGCGTCCAGGGAACTTGAAGTACGCGAACCCGAACGCGACGATCGAGCTGGAGACGGCAACGGTCACTGCCGCCAGGATGGCGATCGCGAGGCTGTTGAAGATCCAGCTGAGAAGCGGCAGCTGGTTCCAGACCTCCACATAGTTCTGGGGCTGCCAGACGTTCGGGATGAGGTTGTTGTCGAACACCTCGCCGCGGGGCTTCAGGCTGGCCGAGATCAGCCACGCGAACGGGTACAGGAATAGCAGAACCAGCGCGATGGCGACGAGCACCAGGATGAGACGGCCGATGAACGTCTGCGGCGTGCGGAACCACGCGGGGCGCCGCTTTCGTGGCGGCCGCTGCACGGGGATGGATGCCTCGGGGAGGCTCGGGGGGATGCCCGGTGTCTGTTGCTGGATCGACATCAGCGGTCTCCCTCGTAGTAGACGAACCGGTTGCCGACCTTCACCTGGATGACCGTGATGATCATGATGATCACGAACATCAGCCACGCCATGGCGGCGGCGAATCCGAAATTGAACTGCTGGAACGCCTGCTGGAAGATGTAGATCGCGTAGAAGAGCGCGGAGTCCGACGAGCTCTGACTCTGGTTGTTCCAGAACAGGACGTACGCCTGGTCGAAGACCTGGAACGCGGCGATCGACAGCACGATGACGTTGAAGAACAGCGCGCCGGAGATCATCGGCAGCGTGATGCGGAAGAACTTGCGGAAGGCGCCCGCGCCGTCGATCGACGCGACCTCGTAGAGCTCGGTCGGAACGCTCTTCAGCGCGGCCAGGAAGATCACCATCGTTCCGCCGACGCCCCAGAGCGTCATGATCACGATGCTCGGCTTGATCCACGCCGGATCGACGAGCCACTGCGGCCCCTGGATGCCGAACAGCGCGAGGAACTTGTTGACGGCACCGGTGTTGCCGTTGAGCAGCAGGAAGAAGACGGTGGCCGTCGCGACGGCCGGGGTCATCTTGGGCAGGTAGTACACCGTGCGCAGAAAACCCTTGGCGCGCGTCATCTTGTCCAGGAGCATCGCGAGGAGCAGCGCGACGATGATCTCAGCAGGGACGGCGAGCACGGCGTAGAAGAGCGTGTTGCCGAGAGACATGGCGACCTTGGGGTCCTGCAACAACTCGGCGTAGTTGTCGATCCCGGCCGGCGTCGCCACGTTCGTGGCGAGGCTGTAGTTGCTGAACGAGATGTACAGGCTGTAGACCATCGAGAACGCGGTGAAGATCAAGAACCCGATGATCCAGGGCGAGATGAAGAGGTAGCCCGCGATCGCCTCGCGCTTGTTGTAGTGCTGCTTGAAACCGGGCTTGCGGCCGCGACGACGACCGCGGCGTTCGCCGTCGATGTCCGCGGTGGTGATCACCTCAGTCGCGGTCGCGGGTCTGAAGCTCATGGTGCTGTCCTTGTGGGCGGAGCGCTGCACATGAGGAGTACCTCCAGCGTGTGTGATGTGGCATCGTTACCACAAAATGACTATAGGGCGAGGATCGCGGGTTTGGCAACAACTTGTCAATCCCTTGAAAACCGCCCGGACGGCGGTGCATGTGCGCTCAAGCAGGGCCGTCGGCGCCCCACGACATGGTGTCAGTGGAAACGTTGCCAGATCGGGGCCGCAGGAGGCAACACGCGACGCGCCGAGACGCCCCGTCTCATCCCTCGCAAGCGCCGTGCTCATCCCTCGCAAGCGCCGTGTCAACCACCCCGCCTCGCCTTGCCCGCCCTGACGCACGCGCGTATTTCTGAGTTCATGGCGTTAGGGATCGAGGACTACGGGCTCATCAGCGACTGCTACTCGGCGGCGCTGGTCGGACGCGACGGGAGCATCGACTGGTTGTGCCTTCCGCACTACGACTCTCCTTCGATGTTCGGCGCCCTGCTCGGCACGGAGGAACAGGGCAGATGGCTGCTTGCTCCGGCCGAGCCGCGAGCCACCTCGGCCAGGCACTACGACGGCGAGACCACGGTCCTCGTCACCCGCTGGCTGACCAGCGAGGGAGAGGTGGAGGTCACCGACTTCATGCCGGCCGCGGATGACAGAGCCACCGTCATCCGCCGGGTCCGCGGCATCTCCGGCACGGTCCGCATGCACGTGGCGATCCGCATCCGGTTCGGGTACGCGGATGCGCTGCCCTGGGTGCGGCTGCAGAAGGAGGGCACAGAGAACGTTCTGCTGGCCGTCGCCGGCGGCGATTCCGCCGTGGTCCGCGGCCTGGAGCTCGAGGCGGACGGGAACTCCCATGTCGCCGACTTCACCGTGGCGGAGGGCGAGGTGGTGGACATGAGCCTGTCGTGGTTCGCCTCGCACACCTCTCCTCCCGAGCCCCCGAAGGTGGACGCGCTGCTGAAGGGCACCAAGAAGTGGTGGACCGAGTGGGCGGAGCGCTGTCAGTACGAGGGGCCGTACCGGGAGGCGGTCGTTCGTTCCCTGATCACGCTGCGCGCGCTCACCTTCACGGAAACGGGCGGCATCGTCGCCGCAGCGACGACGAGCCTGCCGGAGGAGTTCGGCGGCGAGCGCAACTGGGACTACCGGTTCGTGTGGCTGAGGGACGCATCCATGACGATCTCCGTTCTGCTGCGCCACGGCTACGTCGGAGCCGTCGATCACTGGCGCAACTGGCTCTTGCGTGCGGTCGCGGGAGACCCGGCCGACGTGCAGATCATGTACGGGCTGAAGGGCGAGCGCTACCTGGGCGAGCGTGAGCTGCCGAGCCTGCCCGGCTACCAGGGCTCCTCGCCGGTGCGGGTGGGCAACGCCGCGTACAAGCAGTTCCAGGCGGATGTCGTCGGCGAGGTCATGCTCGCCCTGCAGGAGGCGAGGCAGGCCGGCATCAAGGAGACGGAGTTCTCCTGGGAGCTGCAGAAGGCGCTGGTCACGTTCCTGGAGAAGCACGGCGATCGGCCCGACAGCGGGATGTGGGAGATCCGCGGCCGGCCGCGATACTTCACGCAGTCCCGCGCGATGGTCTGGGCGGCGTACGAGTGCGCGGCTCGCGGGGTGCGCGACTTCGGCCTGGACGGCCCCGTCGAGCATTGGGAGGAGTTGCGCGACCAGACGCGGCGCGACATCGAGACGAAGGGGTACGACGCGAAGAAGAAGACATACACCCAGTACTTCGGCACGAGCGAGGTGGACTCCTCCCTGCTGCAGCTGCCCCAGATCGGCTACTGCGCGCCCGACGACCCGAAGATGCTCGGAACGGTCGCGGCGATCGAGAAGGACCTGATGCACAACGGCCTGCCGTTGCGCTACCGCACGAAGAAGAGCGTCGACGGTCTGCCGCCAGGCGAGCATCCGTTTCTGGCCTGCTCCTTCTGGCTCGTCGAGCAGTACGCCCGGTCGGGCAGGCTCGCGGATGCCCACGAGCTGATGAGCAGGCTGCTCGGCTACGCGAACGACCTCGGCCTGCTCAGCGAGGAGTACGACCCCGTCGTGCACCGTCAGGTCGGCAACACCCCGCAGGCGCTGACCCACCTCACACTCGTGCGCGCAGCGGAGGCGATCGCGAAGGCGAGCGAGCCGGAAGCCCCCTCACCGCAACGCGTGGGCAAGCCGAAGTCGAAGTCGACATCCGGATCGAGGTCGAAGTCCGGCACTCAGCGCAAGGCCGTGAAGAAGGGCAAGGGCACCTCGGGGTCGAAGGTCGAGCGCAAGTCGAAGTGAACGGGCCGCCGCCCCGGTGGCCCCGCTCAGTCGCGCGTCTCGAACCGGTACTCGCACACGGCGAAGAGGAAGGCGATGGCCGCCGTGGTGAGTGCGGCACGCCGGTGCTTGGCGTCGAAGACCGCGAGCAGCAGCATGCTGGCGCAGTGCAGGAGGTCCACGTCGGCGCCGAGCACGTGGATGCCCGAACCCGCTTTCGACGTGAGCCCCGCCTGCACGAGGTGCCGCACACCGAGCACCCGGGCGACCACGACCTCCGTCGTCGCGGGCTTACGCCACAGCAGCAACCGCGCGACCAGGGATGGCGCGACGAGCTCCGCGCTGCCGAGGGCCGCGCGCGCCGCCTCGAGCCTCATTTCACGGCCTTGCGCGCGAGGGCGGTAATGGCGGTGACCACGCCTAGAGCCAGCGCGCCCAGGGCCGCGACCGTGCCGTGGTGCTGGGATGCCCACAGCTGAACGCTGCTGGACGACGAACGGCTGTCGAAGATTCCGTGGGTGCCGAAGTCCTTCTCCGAGTCGGCCGGCTCCCACAGGTTCACCGGCTGGTCCGGGTCGCGGGGCTCGGGCGTCTGCTGCGACTTGTACCCGGTCTTGGCGAGATAGCGATCGCCGAGTCCCGCGGCGAACTTGTTCCCGATCAGCGTGATCGCCGTGCTTCCGCCCACCCAGTACTCGCGCCGATGCGGATGCTCCGCCGCGAACACGACCGCACGCCCGGCGAGCTCGGGCTGGTAGATCGGCGGCACCGGCTGGGCATGATTCGGGAGCCGGGAGAGCACCCACGAGAACTGCGGGGTGTTCACGGCCGGCATCTGCACCATCGTGTTGTGGATGTTGCTGTGCTCGTGCAGCAACTCGCAGCGCAGTGACTCGTTGAAGCCCTGGATGGCGTGCTTCGCGCCGCAGTACGCACTCTGCAGTGGGATGCCACGGTAGGCAAGTGCCGAGCCCACCTGCACGATGGTTCCCCGGTCGCGTTGTCGCATGTGCTTCAGCGCGGCCATCGTTCCGTACACGAAGCCGAGGTAGGCGACCTCGGTGACGCGCTTGTATTCATCCGGAGCTATCTCGTGGAACGGAGCGAAGACGGACGTGAAGGCGTCGTTCACCCACACATCGATCGTACCGAGTTCCCGTTCGACCCGGTCTGCTGCCGCGTGCACGGCGTCGGAATCGGACATGTCGACATCGATCGTGATCGCCCTGCCGCCGGCCGACTCGACCTCGTGGGCGGCCCCCGCGAGTCCGGCCTCCCCGCGGGCGAGAAGCGCCACGGTGTCACCGTGGCGGCCGAACTCGATCGCGGAGGCCCGGCCGATTCCTCCGCTGGCTCCTGTGACGACGACGATGCGTGATGAAGAGGTCATGGATCCCGTCTACTCCGGTCCGAGATCCGCTCCTACGGGTTGACGTCGTCCGGCGTGGATCGCAACACGGCGCAACGCCGGGAGGGTAACCCCTGAGCGGCCGACTGTCAGCCCCTTCGGGCCGCTCTCGTGCCTCTTTAGCGTGGCTCCGTCGGTGATGGAGGCCTCGTGGTTGCGGTTGATACGGAAGAACGCGCGTTGGGTGCGACGAAATCGATGCGCCACAAGGGGAACGTGCTCGTCTCCTGGCTGACCGCGACCGACCACAAGGTGATCGCGTACCTCTACCTCGTCACCACGTTCGTGTACTTCTGCATCGGCGGCGTGATGGCCCTCATCATCCGGGCGCAGCTCTTCGCCCCGGGCCTGCAAGTCGTGCAAACGCGCGAGCAGTACAACGAGCTCTTCACGATGCACGGCACGATCATGCTGCTGCTCTTCGCGACCCCGCTCTTCGCCGGATTCACCAACATGATCATGCCGCTGCAGATCGGAGCACCGGATGTCGCGTTCCCCCGCCTGAACGCCTTCTCGTTCTGGACGTACTTCTTCGGCGCCGCGATGACCGTCGGGGGGTTCCTGACTCCCAGCGGTGCGGCCTCGTTCGGATGGTTCGCCTACCAGCCACTGGCATCCGCCACATTCACGCCCGGGTACGGCGGCACCCTGTGGATCTTCGGGCTCACGCTGGCGGGCTTCGGCACCATTCTCGGCGCGGTGAACTTCATCACCACGATCGTCACCATGCGTGCCCCCGGAATGACGATGTTCCGGATGCCGATCTTCACCTGGAACGCGCTCGTCACCTCGATCCTGGTGCTGATGGCGTTCCCGGTGCTGGCGGCGGCGTTGCTCGCGGCCGGGGCGGACCGCCTCCTGGGCGCACACCTCTTCGACGCGGCGAACGGTGGCGCCATCATGTGGCAGCACCTGTTCTGGTTCTTCGGGCATCCCGAGGTGTACATCATCGCGCTGCCGTTCTTCGGCATCGTCACAGAGGTGTTCCCTGTCTTCAGCCGAAAACCCGTCTTCGGCTACAAGAGCCTCGTCTATGCGACCATCGCGATCGCGGCGCTCTCCGTCACCGTGTGGGCGCACCACATGTACGTCACCGGGATGGTGCTGCTGCCCTTCTTCTCCCTGATGACGATGCTCATAGCGGTGCCGACCGGCGTGAAGATCTTCAACTGGATCGGCACGATGTGGCAGGGATCGCTCACCTTCGAATCCCCCATGCTGTGGGCGATCGGCTTTCTCATCACGTTCACGTTCGGCGGCCTCACCGGTGTGATCCTCGCCTCGCCGCCCCTGGACTTCCACGTCTCCGACTCGTACTTCGTCGTCGCGCACTTCCACTACGTGGTGTTCGGCACCGTCGTCTTCGCGATGTTCTCCGGCTTCTATTACTGGTGGCCGAAGATGACCGGCAGGATGCTCAACGATCGGCTGGGCAAGTGGCACTTCTGGTTGCTGTTCATCGGCTTCCACACCACGTTCCTCATCCAGCACTGGCTAGGGGTGGTCGGCATGCCGCGGAGGTACTACACGTACCTGCCGTCGGACGGCTTCACCTGGATGAACCAGATCTCGACCATCGGGGCGGGCATCCTCGCCATCTCGATGATCCCGTTCTTCCTGAACGTGTACATCACGGCGCGATACGGAGCGAAGGTGACCGTGAACGACCCGTGGGGGTATGGCCGATCGTTGGAGTGGGCGACGAGTTGCCCACCGCCGCGGCATAACTTCACGTCGATTCCGCGCATCCGCAGCGAGTCCCCGGCCTTCGACCTGAACCATCCAGAGGTCGGGTTGCCGATCGGGGTAGGGCCGGGGGTGGACTCGGCGGATACGCCCACCGCCGACCTCGCGACCGGGAAGGTCGAGTGAGATGAAGGTCAACGCGCTTCTGTTCTGGGGTCTCGCCGCGTACTTCTTCATCGTCGGCAACGTCTACGCCGGATGGGGACTTCTCGCCCAGGGGCACATCGACTGGGCGGGAGGAACGCCGCTCGGTCTCTGTGCGCTTCTTTCCGCGATGATCGCGTTCTTCCTGCACCGCACCCGCCGGTCCCAGGGCGGCGAGCTGCCGGAGGACCAACGCGAGGCCACGGTCGACGAAGGGGACCCGGAGATGGGTCACTTCAGCCCGTGGAGCTGGTGGCCGTTCGCTCTCGCGGCGGCCTGCTTTCTCGGCTTCCTGGGCTTCGTCGTGGGCGTCTGGCTCGTCTTCATCGGCGCGGGATTCGCGGCAGTGTGCCTGGTGGGGTGGGTGTACGAGTACTACCGCGGGTTCTTCGCTCGGTGACGGCGACTCCGGGCTGCTTTGTCTTTCCGTCCACAGGCGTCTGTTCTGCACAGCTGCCCACAGGGGAAAGTGCTGGTCAGGATGCGATTCGGAATGTCGGTGGGTGGTGTTTGACTTGCCTACATGAACACCCCGAACACACCGACCGCCGACACCGCGGCGACACTGTCGGATGCGTTCGACGCGCTCGCCGCAGCGCTGGACGGTGTGCTCCCCGCCGGTGAGGTGCGCGGCCTGAGCGATCAGGCGCTGCTGGAGGCGACGCGGGCGGTGGAGGTGCTGGGTCGTCGGGTGGACGCGTTGCGGGCGCACTGCGCCGGAGAAGTCGCCGAACGCTCCCCGAAAGGGTTGGGTGCGGAACGACTCTCCGCTCGCAACGGGTGCCGCACACCCGCTGAGTTGACGGCACGGCTCACCGGCGTTACGGAGGGAACCGCGGCCCGACGTGCCACGCTCGGTCAGGCGGTGACCGTGCGCGGGTCGCTCACCGGTGGCCTGCTGCCACCGAAGTTCCCTGCCGTCGCGCACGCGGTCGCCGCCGGTGACCTCGGTGAGGACGCCGCCCGCATCATCATCACCACCTTGACCGGTATCGAGCATCGGGCCGACCCCGCCGACTGGGCCACCGCAGAAGCCGAACTTGTCGCGTCGGCGGTGGGCGGGTTCACCGCCGACCAAACCCGCGTGCAAGCCATGGTGTGGAAGATCGCCCTAGACCCCGACGGGGTCGAGACCGATGCGGAAGAAGCCATGCGGCACCGCGGACTCACCCGCCTC
>NZ_JBQCIE010000030.1:0-3200 GCF_051954055.1 Humibacter sp.
CAGGAGCAGGCTTTCGGCGGGCGCGTGGAGATCCGCTTCACCGACGGCTCGCAGATCGTCGAGGAGATCGCGGTGGCGGATGCCCACCCGCAGGGCGCGCGCCCGTTCGGTCGTGACGACTACGTGAACAAGTTCCGAACACTGGCCGCCGACGCGTTGGAGGCATCCGAGATCGACCGTTTCCTGGATGTCGCGCAGCGGCTCCCGGAACTCACCCCTGAGGAGCTGCCCGGGCTGAGCTTCACCGCGCGGCACGGCCTGCTCGCCTCGGTCGACAGCCCCCGCGGGTTGTTCTGAGACCACCGGTGGGTGACAGACTGAACCGGAGCGAAGGAGCACCATGAGCGAGGAAACCACCGAGATCCGCAAGGGTCTTGCCGGCGTCGTCGTCGACACGACGGCCATTTCGAGCGTCAACCCGGCCACGAACTCCCTGCTGTACCGGGGGTATCCCGTGCAGGAGCTGGCCGCGAAGTGCTCGTTCGAAGAGGTGGCGTACCTGCTCTGGAACGGGGAGCTCCCCGGTGACGACGACCTCGAGGCGTTCGAGGCGCAGGAGCGCGCGCAGCGTGCACTGGCGCCGAACGTGAGGCGCGCGATCGACGACATCCCGACATCCGCTCACCCGATGGATGTGCTGCGCACGGCCGTGAGCGTGGTCGGAGCCGACGACGCGGATGGCGCGTTCGGTGCGGTCGACGACCCGTTCGAGGTGGTGTACCCGAAGGCGCTGCGGCTCATGGCTCAGCTTCCGGCGATCGTCGCGTACGACCAGCGCCGCCGCCACGGGCTGCCGCTGGTGGAGCCGCACGACGAGCTCGACTACGCGAGCAACTTCCTCTACATGACGTTCGGCGAGGTGCCCGATCCGGTGGTGGTCGACGCGTTCCGTGTCTCGCTCATCCTGTACGCAGAGCATTCGTTCAACGCCTCCACGTTCACGGCGCGCGTGATCGCCTCGACACTCTCCGACGTGTACAGCGCGGTGACCGGCGCTATCGGGGCGCTGAAGGGTCCGTTGCACGGTGGCGCGAACGAGGCGGTCATGGTCGCGTTCGACGAGATCGGCTCAGCCGACAAGGCTGAGGCCTGGCTCGACGACGCCCTCGCGAACAAGCGCAAGATCATGGGCTTCGGCCACCGTGTGTACAAGAACGGCGACTCGCGCGTTCCGACGATGAAGGCATCCCTCGACAAGCTCGTCGAGTACTACGACCGGCCCGAGGTGCTCGATCTCTACGAGACGCTCGAGGCGGCGATGGATGCCCGCAAGGGCATCAAGCCGAACGTGGACTACACGAGCGGCCCTGCCTACAACCTGATGGGTTTCGACACGGAGACGTTCACGCCCATCTTCGCGGCCGCGCGCGTCACCGGATGGACCGCCCACGTCATCGAGCAACTCAAGTCGAACTCGCTGATCCGCCCGCTCTCGCAGTACAACGGCGTGCCGGAGCGGCACCTTCGGTAGGGCTCGAGTCGGTTCCGCTACACAAATCGGCATCCGCTACTGCGATGACCAGTAGCGGATGCCGATTTCTGTGGCGCTAGCGGTTCGGTCGTTACGGTTGAGGCTTCGTGGCGACGCCATCGAGCCAGAGCGTCTCCGACTCGTCGCGGTGCACACCGTCGCTGCCGACGTGCTTGCTGCTGATCGTCGGGCCCTTCTGGATGACGTGCACCAACGCCATGCCGTGGCCTCGACCCAGATCGTAGTCATCCTTCAGCCACGTCAGGATCTCGCCGGCCTTCGTGCCCGGCGCATCCAGCCCGCGTTCGTGCGCGATGTCGATGAGCTCGCGCGGGGTCAGTCCCGTCTTCTTCTCGATGGTGTCCAAGTACGCCTGGAATGACACGCTGCTGGCCCTCTCTGCTGACAATCTGACAGTACCGATCGGTACTGCTTCGAGTACGGTACTGTTTGGTACTGATGGTTCGCAACCCCGGTCCTCAGATCTCCGACGAGAAGCGCGCGCACATCCTCGAGGCGGCGCTGGATGTCTTCGTCGCCAACGGCTACGTCGGAACGAGCACCGATCAGCTGGCGGCTGCTGCAGCGATGTCGAAGCAGACGATCTACCGAGCTTTCGGCGACAAGGAGGGCGTTTTCGCGGCGCTGATCCGCGCGGAATGCGACCGCATCCACGACCCGTTCGGGCCCCTCGTCGAGCGGATGCGCGAGGTCGAGACCGCGGAGGAGGCCGTGCGGATGCTCGCGGAGCTGTTCGCACGCTCGATCATGGCTCCACGTGTTCAGAGGCTGCGGCGCCTGGTCATCGCCGAAGGGGCCCGCTTCCCGGAGCTGGGGCGCCTCTACTGGGAGCGCGGCTTCGTGCGGATGCTGAACTCCGTCGCGTCGTGCATCGCCGAGCTGGATCGGCGCGAGCTGCTCAGTGTGCCCGCCCCCGACCTCGCCGCCCAGCATCTCGCGGGCATGCTGCTCTGGATCCCGAGCAACCGCATGATGTTCACCGGCGCCAAGCGCCAGCCGTCGACGGCGGAACTCACCAAGGTGATCGGCGCCGGCACCGCCGCGTTCCTCCGGGCGTACGCACGCGCATCCTGAGCGCACTCGCCGGCGTGAGCGCTCAGCTGACGCAGATTGCGGGTGCGTCCAACGGTGACCCGCATTTGGAGACAGCGGAACGACGGATGCCCCGCTGCGGGGCCGCGCGTTGTCGGCGGGCGACACGCGAATGGGCACGTTCGGCCCCACGCGCCTAGCGTGACGGCATGCACATGCTCCTGCGCACGATCCTGCACTCCTGGATCTCCCGCTTCGGCAAGCGGATCGGTCACTACGACGTTGCGCACACGAGGTTCCGGGTGCTGCCGACCGACCTGGACATCCTCAAGCACATGAACAACGGCGTGTACCTGTCGATCTTCGACATCGGACGCTTCGACATGCTGCGGCGTAACGGGGTGTGGCAGATCTTCGCCGATCGCGGCTGGTACCCGGTAGTGGCATCCGAGACGATCACCTTCCGCAAGTCGTTGCAGCTCTGGCAGCGGTTCGAGGTGGAGTCGCGCATCATCGGCTTCGACGCGAAGGCGGCGTACGTGCAGCACCGTGCCGTGGTGGACGGCGAGATCTACGCAGAGGCGTTCATCAAGGCGAGGTTCCTGAAGCGTTCAGGCGGCACGGTAGGCATCGAAGAGATGTTGGATGCCGTGGGCCCGGCGCCTGCCGCGCTCGA
>NZ_JBQCIE010000031.1:0-18449 GCF_051954055.1 Humibacter sp.
GCCGAGCAGCCCCGCCCGGCACTCGACGAGAAGGTGCTGACCGGGTGGAACGGGCTCGCGATCGGAGCGCTCGCCCACGCCGGCGCGCTCCTGGGGCGACCGGATTGGGTGGCCGCTGCGGCATCGGTCGCCGACTCGTTGCTGACAGCGCACGTGCGCGCGGACGGGACGCTGATCCGCGCCTCGCTCGCCGGTCGGGCATCCGCAGCCGCGCCGGCGCTGGAGGACTACGGTCTGTTCGCGCGCGGTGTGCTCGACGTGTTCCTCGCCACCGGCGAGCCACGCTTCGCGCTCGCTGCGCGCAGCCTGGTGGATGCCACGATGGACGGCGCAGTCGCCGCTCGGTCGCCGTTCACGATTCCCGGCGGAGGCGACCCGGTGTTGGCGGCGCACGGTCTCGTCTCCGACGCCGACCCGTCGGAGGGCGTCTACCCGGGTGGGCTTTCCTCGCTCGCCGACGCCTGCCGCGTGCTGTTCGCCCTTACCGACGATGAGCGCTACGAGCGGGCATCCCGCACCGCGATCGGCTCGGTCGCCGACGTGGCTGCGCGCTCGCCGATCGCGTTCGGCGGCGTGCTGCAGACGGCCACCGCGCTCGCCGGAGAGCTGCAGCAGCTCGTCGTGGTGGACCCGCGGAAGCCAGGCGAGGCGATCGTGCGGGAGACGGCGGTGCGCACGCGGAGCCTGGGTGCAGGTGCCGTCGGTGTCGCGGTGGCGGATGGTGCGGCATCCACCCTCTCCGACGCGGGCTTCGCACTGTTCGACGCCCGAACGGCGCTGAACGATGAGCCGACGGAGTACCTGTGCCGCGCGTTCACCTGCGAGCTCCCGCGGCCGTTCGCTCCCGCTGATTGAGCTACGCGGCGTTCAGCCTGCCCAGCATGCCCCACACGGCGGGCGTGAGCTCCGGATGGTCGAGAGCGACGCGACGCAGCAGCTGGTACTCGAACCGCTCGCGTTCCTGCGGGGCGGCCGACGGGTGATAAGCGCGCGACCGCGCCTCGCCCAGGTCGTGCGCCTCGATGGTCTCCTCGCGCAGCGTGAGCACCACCTGCTCGTCGACCGTCGGCAGATCGGGCAGGAAGTCCCAGGGGTCGTCGCCGAGGCGGCAGCGGAACTCGATCACGGCGGCAAGCTCGTCACGTGCCTCCTGGCGCAGCAGTTCGAGGCTCATCGGATGCCTGTGGTGCTGTGTCATCCGCCGACCTCCTCCCTGCGATCCGCGTAGGTGCTCGCCCTTACACGTCTGGATGATCGACAAGGGTACGACGGCCGTCCGACGCGTGCGAATCGGCATGCCGCAGTGTTTCGCCTGCATAACGATTGCCCCAGTACTTGCGGGTGGACCGCCGAGAGCGGCCGGGGCTGTCCCTCGTGGGCGGCACAATGAAACGAGTCAGTGTTCAAACCCCCCCGTCGAGAAAGGCATTCATGTTCGCCGTGCTCGACTGGCTCACCGCACCGCTGGCCACGCTGGGGTCGCAGGTCGTCACGCTGGAAGCCGTGCTGGGCGCTGTGGCCTTCCTCGCGGGTGGGGTGGCGATCGCTCGCTTCGCCGATCGGGCCTGGCCCATCGCTGCGGCGGTCTGCGGAGCGTTCGCGCTTCTCGCTCTGCTCGAGGTGCGCTTTGTGGATGCCGGCATCCGCCTGGTGCTCGCTGTCCTGTGCGCGTACGGCTGGGGTGTGCGCCGCAGCGGCCGGGTGCGTCGCCCGGGCTCCGTCTCCGGACGGGAGGCCGCTTACGGTGTCGTGTTGTCCGCCATCGCCGTCGTCGTGGTCGCGTATGCGCTCAGCGGGGCGCAGGCATCCGTCGAACAGGTGCCGGCAGCAGGCGCGGACGATCAGTCGGGTGCCGTCGCGTGGGGTGCAGCCGTCGTGGTCGTGGCGGTGTTCGTGCAGCTCGCGGCGCTCGCCCGCGGGCTGGTGGCCGGCTGGTGGGCCGGGCTCGTGAGCGCGGTGCTGAGCGTCGTGCTCGCCGCAGCCGGGGCATCCTGGGGGACGGTCGTCGTCTCGATGGCCGCGGCCGTCGTCTGCGTCTACGGCTGGGCGTGCTGGCGACGCGAGGCGGTAGCCGAAGCCGTGCAGGAGCACGTCGAGCGTGAGGTCGACGAGGACGTCGCCGCCTAGCGTCGTCTGAACCACGGGTGCGGAAGAGCATGCCGCGTCAAGGGATGCCAGCGCCCGAGAAGCGCGGGCTACAGTCGCGCGACAACGCGCGAAAGGATGACCCATGTCCGACGAATCTCGACACAACGACGACTGCGACGACAACCAGAACCACGACCGCGACGACGAAGACCTCGAACCGCAAGGGCGACCCCCGCTGATCGCACCGCAGGAGCCGTCGGCGAGCGTGGCGGGCGCCGCGCCGGGCGGTCTGCCACTCGACGACCGGCGGTCCGAAGCGGGTGAACAGGGCATCAACTCGTCGGGCGACACGGTCGCGGACGACGACCGCGGCGAATGACGGGGATGTACGCGAGCCCATCGGGATCGCCTTTGTGATTCGTTTCAGCCGTGGACTTGACCCGGAGCGCGCTCCGGGTCTCACGATGGTGACATGAGCACGTTGACACCATCGCAGGCGGCCACGAGCCTCGGCGTCTCGGCGGAGACGCTCCGATACTGGGAGCGCGCGGACATCCTGTCACCCGTCGGGCGCGATTCCAGCGGCCGCCGCGTGTACACCGACGGCGACATCGAGTCCATCGACGTCATCAAATGCCTGCGGCAGACCGCAATGCCGATCCGCACCATCCGGGAGTTCGTGGAGCTCGCGCGCGAGGGCCGCGGCACGGAACGAGCGCGGCTGGAGATGCTGCGGGCGCACCGCGAGCAGGTGCTCGAGGACATCCGAAAGCAGCAGGAAGCGCTCGACTACATCGAGCACAAGATCGCGTACTACGAGGAGATCACCCGATGACCGCTGTTCCCGCCAGACGACTCGGACGTTCCGGCCTGCAGGTGAGTGCCCTCGGGCTCGGCACCTGGCCGCTCGGCGGCGACATGGCGGCCGGCGAGCTCAAGCTGGGCTACGCGGGCGTCGACGAGGCGGAGACCATCACGGCACTCGAGCGCGGACTCGAGGCAGGGGTGACGCTCGTGGACACCGCGGATGCCTACGGCGCTGGGCACGCCGAGCGCGCTCTGCGGCCGGTGCTCGCCTCGCATCCCGACGTGAGGATCGCGACGAAGTTCGGCAACCTGATCGACGAGAGCGCGAGACAGCTCACGGGCGTGGACGTCTCGCCCGAATACATCCGTAGCGCGGCGGAGGCGTCGCTGTCGAGACTCGGCCGGGACCGCATCGACCTGTACCAGCTTCACACCCCGGACATCAGCACGGCGCAGGCGGAGGATGCGATCGCGACGCTCGAAGACCTCGTCGCCGACGGCTCCATCGCCTGGTACGGCGTGAGCACGGACGACCCGGAGCTCGCGCGTCCGTTCATCGCCGGCGAGCACTGCACGGCCATGCAGATCGAGCTGAACGTGCTCGACGACAACCCCGCCATGCTGGAGCTGTGCGAGAGCGCCGACCTCGGCGTGCTCTGCCGGTCGCCGCTGGCCATGGGCCTGCTCGGCGGCAGGTACTCGGCGAACCGTCCGGTAGCAGGCGCCGACGACGTGCGCACCCACCAGCCCGAGTGGATGAAGTGGTTCGTGAAGGGAACGCCGAGCCCGCAGTACCTCGAGGCGCTCGACGCCGTGCGTGCGGACCTCGCATCCGATGGCCGATCGCTCGTACAGGGCGCGCTGGCGTGGATCTGGGCCCGCTCTGAGCGGGCGGTTCCGATTCCCGGATTCCGGAACGCCGGGCAGGTCGACGACCTCGCCGGCGCGCTGGAGAACGGTCCGCTGGCGCCCGACGCGTTCGAGCGCATCGAGCATACGCTGCGCGGTCGCGACGCGGCCTGAGCCGCTCGCCAAGCATCCGACTAAGACACCCCACCCGATCAAGGAGAACCATGCACTACCGCACCCTCGGCCGAAGCGGAACGGCCGTCACCGACCTCGCCCTCGGCACCATGACGTTCGGACACGAGGCGAGTGAGGAGGCATCCCACGCCATCCTCGACGCTTACGTGGAGGCCGGCGGCAACTTCATCGACACGGCGGATGTCTACACCCGCGGCGTCTCGGAGGAGATCGTCGGCAGGTGGCTGGCCGCGCACCCGGCGGAGGCCGAGCAACTGGTGATCGCGACCAAGGGCCGCTTCCCGATGGGCGATGGCGCGAACGACCTCGGGCTCTCGCGCCGGCACCTCTCCCGCGCGCTCGACGCCTCGCTGGCGCGGCTCGGCGTCGAGACGATCGACCTCTACCAACTGCACGCCTGGGACGCTCTGACACCCATCGATGAGACCCTGCGGTTCCTGAACGACGCGATCGCTGCGGGCAAGATCCTGTACTACGGCTTCTCGAACTTCACCGGCTGGCAGCTCACGAAGGCCGTCCACGTCGCCAGGGCTCACGGCTGGGCCGAGCCGGTCACGCTACAGCCGCAGTACAACCTCATCGTTCGCGGCATCGAGCACGAGATCGTTCCCGCCGCGCTCGACGCGGGCGTCGGACTGCTGCCGTGGTCCCCGCTCGGCGGCGGATGGCTGAGTGGCAAGTACCAGCGCGATGTCGCACCCACCGGCGCCACCAGGCTCGGCGAGAACCCGGAGCGCGGCATGGAGGCGTGGCGGGCCCGCAACGACGACCCGCGCACGTGGCGCATCCTGGAGGTGGTGCAGGAGCTCGCGGACGTGCACGGCGCATCCCTGTCGCAGGTGTCGCTCGCGTGGCTGCTGGCGCAGCCGGCGGTGACCAGCGTCATCCTCGGCGCGCGAACGGTCGAGCAGCTGCGCGACAACCTCGGCGCGAGCGACGTCGAGCTGACGGATGCGCAGCTCGCCGCGCTCGATGAGGCCAGCGCCCCGCGCGTGGAGGACTACCCGTACGGCGGCCCCGGCGTGCAGCAGCGGCACCGGCGGATCGACGGCGGGCGGTAGAAACGAGTCCGTCCGACAAGCTCACCTTCGTTCACAGTCGCGGGATGCTTTGGTGCTTTCACGCGTATTGCGGCCGGCCGCCGACTCCATAGGTCAGCGCCACGATCCCGCTGGGAAAAACACGTGAGTCCTTCAGGTCCAGGGCGAAGTCGCGCCCCTGACGGGGGAGGAACGACTCGCCCTGGCCCACAATGACCGGGAACTGGATCAGGTTCAGCTCGTCTACCAGTTCGTGCTCGAGAAGCCAGCGTGCGAGGGCGACGCTGCCCACAACGAGCAGTTCCCCTTCGGAGGCGGACTTCAGCGCTCGGATCTGCGAGGTGAGATCTCCAGAGATCACGGTCGTGTACTCCCAGGCCGGGTCGCTCAGGGAGTTCGATACGACGTACTTGGGTGTGGAGCTGATGGCCTGCCCGAAGCCGCCATCGTCGCGGCGCGCGCCCCAGTATGTTTCGAACAGATCGAACGTCTTGCGCCCGAGCAGGAACGCGTCCGGCCGTTGCCATGTCTCGAGGATGTACTCGGCGGCCGCGGCGTCGCCGGCGCCAATCGCCCAGCCGCCGCGGGTGAAGCCGGGGTCCAGCTCGTCGTTGTTGCCGCCATTGGCCTGGGCGACGCCGTCGACGGTGACTTGCAGGCTGATGGTGAGTTTCATGACGCGTTTCCTTCTCTCTTCTTCCTGTGGTCGTCGAGGCCTCTGACGAGGGCGGAGAGGCCGAGCTCGAACTCCTGCGCGGTGCCGGCGGTAGCGACATCCCTGAGGATCTCGGCGAAGCGAGCCGCGCGATCGTCTGTTCCGTCCAAGCTGTCGGCGCTTTCGGAGAGCGACGGGTTCGATCGGCTGGCTTGTTCCTCCAGTGCTGCACCGATGGTGTAGCGGGACACCGCGATCAGGGCGAGCACTGCCGTTCCGCCGTCGAAACCGTCGCGCTCCAGCAGTTCGACCTGGGCTATCGCGTTGCTCGGCTTCGGCACCCTGCTTCCCGCCGATGAGATCAGCCGGGCGCCGTCACGAACCGAGAGCATCGCCCGACGAAGGCTTCGCGCATTGCGGATCACAAAGGCATCCCACGCCTCGCCGACGTTCGGCAGACGGTCCGTGTGGTGCCTGTCGAGCACCTCTTCGGCCACGGCAGCCATGAGCGCTGTCTTGCTGTCGAAGTGGTGGTAGAGCGCCGGCTGCTTGACGCCGAGACGCGCAGCAATCGCATGCAGTGAGACCTTCTCCAGCCCGACCTCGTCGAGCAGGTCGATCGTGGCCGCCACGATGGCATGCCTGTTCGTGCGGGAAGGTTGGGGCACGCGCCGACTCTAACAGCCGATGCTTATCGTTGATAATCTTAGGCGTGTGATCGCTCTCGGCTCGGTCGCATGTGCTCGCGGCTGCGCCGCTCAACATCCTCAATCGGCCCCGGTACGGATGCGAGCATCCGTACCGGGGCCTCAATCGGATGTCGGGGGTCGGCGCTAGCGTTGGCGCATGTTCCTGCTCAGCACTCCTGAATCCGTAGAAAGCACGGTGGTGCTGAGCCCCAGCGACCTCAGCACAGCGTCGGCGTGCGAGTTCGACTTCCTGCGCAGGCTCGACGGCAAGCTCGGCTGGGGGCCGGTCGTCGAACGGCCGCTCGATGCCATGCTCGAGCGCACCTCGCGGCTGGGAGACGAGCACGAGCACCGGGTTCTCGACCGGTACCTGCAGCGGTTCGGCGAGGCGGTCGCGGTCTTCGACCGTCCGGAACGGCCGGATGCCGATGGCCTCACCTCCGCCGCGGAGGCGACGGCGGAGGCGTTCCGCGCCGGGGCGCCCGTCGTGTACCAGGGCGTGTTCTTCGAGGCCGGCGGCAGAGGGAGCGGTTCAGACGGCACCGCCGACGGTGACTTACCGATCGCGTTCGTCGGGTACGCCGACTTCATCGTGCGCGAGCCGGACGGCCGGTACACGGTCGAAGACACGAAGCTCGCCCGCCGGGCCAAGGTGACGGCGCTGCTGCAGGTGGCGGCGTACGCGCTGCAACTGCGACGCATCGGCGTCGAACCGTCCGAGGAGGTGCGGCTGCTGCTCGGGGATGGGAGCGTGAGCACGCACCGGCTCGCGGACATCCTGCCGGTGTATCGCAAGCGCATCGCGCGGCTGCACGACATCGTGCGGCAGCACCTCGCCGACGGTGAAGCGGTGCACTGGGGCGACGAGCGGTTCAGTGCGTGCGGCAGGTGCGATACGTGTGCGGCCGAGGTGGAGGAGAACCGCGACGTGCTGCTCGTCGCCGGGGTGCGCGTCACGCAACTGCCGCGATTCGTCGCTGCGGGCATCCGCACGATCGACGATCTCGCCGCCCTGCCCGACGACGTCGAGGTCGAGCGGGTCGCACCGACCACCATCGCGGCACTGCGAGAGCAGGCGAGGCTGCAGCTGGCCGAGCGGGCGGGTGGGCCGCCACCGTTCGTCGTGTACAAGCCGGCGGCGCTGGCCGCACTGCCGGAGCCGAATCCCGGCGACATCTTCTTCGACTTCGAGGGCGACCCGTTGTACACGGAGGGCAACGACAGCCAGTGGGGGATCGACTACCTCTTCGGCGTTCTGCAGACCGACGGGGAGTTCCATCCGTTCTGGGCGCACACCTTCGCCGAGGAGCGGGAGGCGCTGATCGCGTTCCTGAGCGACGTCGAGCGCCGCAGGGCGGAGCATCCTGGCATGCACATCTACCACTACGCGTCGTACGAGCGCACGCACCTGCTGCAGCTGGCCGCACGGCACGGCGTCGGCGAAGCCGCCGTGGACGACCTGCTGCGCGACAACGTGCTCGTCGACCTGTACCCGCTGGTGCGCAAGTCGGTACGGGTGGGGTCGCGGTCGTACTCCATCAAGAAGCTCGAGCCGCTCTACATGGGCGACGAGCTGCGGTCCGGCGAGGTGCAGGATGCCGGCACGTCCATCGAGGAGTACGCGACGGCACGCGCGCTGATGCTCGCAGGCGACGTCGAAGAGGGGCAGCGGCGGCTGGACGAGATCGCCGCCTACAACCGCTACGACTGCCTCTCCACGCTGCGTCTGCGGGACTGGCTGCTGGAGCGCGCAGCGGATGCCGGTATTCCGGTCGGGCTTCCGGCCCCCGACGGTCGGGTGCCGGAGCTCGAGCCGTCGACGCTGCGCGACGACCTGCTCGCACTGGCCGGCGAGTCGGCTGTGCCGCACGCGTCGGGAGCGGATGCCACGCGCGAGCGCACCGCGGACGAGACCGCAGCAGCGTTCGCCGCCGCCACGCTCGACTACCACCGGCGTGAGCAGAAGAGCTTCTGGTGGTCGCACTTCGCCCGCCTGGTCGATCCGATCGAGGCCTGGGCGAACACGAGAGACGTCTTCGTCGTGGAACGAGCGAGTGTCGAGCGCGACTGGCACAGGGACGAGGGCCAGCGCGCCGACCACCGCATCCTGCGCCTCACCGGCCAGTTCGGCCCCGGCAGCACAGCCAAGGCGGGGGGCGACGCCTACCTGCTGTACGAGTACCCCGGCCCGTTCAAGGCCACCGGCGGCGACCCGGGAGCGCGCAGCGCGAGGGGGGTTCGCCTGGCGGACGTGGGGGATGACTGGGTGCTCGTCGACGAGACGAGGGCGGAGGACGTGCTCCCGTACCCCGACCTGCCGAGCGCCGTCACGCCCGGAGCGCCGCCGCGAGCCGGTACCCAGGTGCCGGCGATCGAGTCCTGGTGCCAGTCGATCGTCGACGCGCAGCCGGCGTGGCCACGCGACCCGGTCACGGACCTGATGCGGCGCATCGCGCCGCGCACGCTCGGCGCGAGCGTCGCGGATCGAGTGGGGCAGGCATCCGTCGACACGCTCGTCGCCTGGGTGACGAAGACGGTCGCCGACCTCGATGACTCGTACCTCGCGGTGCAGGGCCCGCCCGGCACCGGCAAGACCTATCTCGGAGCGCACGTGATCGCGTCGCTCGTGCGCGACCACCACTGGAAGGTCGGCGTCGTCGCACAGTCGCACTCCGTCGTCGAGAACCTGCTCGCCTCCGTGGTCACCAGCGCGGGACTCGATGCCGGGCTGATCGGCAAGGTTCCGCAGGGTCAGCGAGGCTCGACGGCGGAAGCAGGCCGTGCCTACACGGTTCTGCCGAAGGACGGGCAGCTGCAATTCGCGGTCGACCACCGGGAAAGCGGGTTCGTGATCGGCGGCACGGCATGGGATTTCAGCAACCCCGCGCGCGTGCCCGCCCGCAGCCTCGATCTGCTGGTGGTGGACGAGGCCGGGCAGTTCTCACTGGCCTCCACCGCGGCGTCCGCCGTCGCTGCACGAAATCTGCTCCTGCTGGGCGATCCGCAGCAGCTGCCGCAGGTGAGCCAGGGACTGCATCCCGAGCCCGTCGACCAGTCCGCGCTGGGATGGATCAGCGACGGTCACGACGTGCTGCCCGCCGAACTCGGGTACTTTCTGCCGCAGACCAGGCGTATGCATCCGGCGCTTGCCGCTCGGGTGTCGTCGCTGTCGTACGAGGGACGGCTGCGCGCGCATCCGGAGTCGGGCGCGCGCCGGCTCGAGGGCGTCGAACCGGGGCTGCACCCGCAGCCGATGCTGCACGAGGGCGACTCGACGGAGTCTGCGACCGAGGCGGCGCGCGTCGTCGAGCTCGTCGATCACGTGCTCGGTCGCGTGTGGCGTGACGAGCACGGCGAACGACGGCTCACGGAAGACGATGTCATCGTCGTCACGCCCTACAACGCCCAGCTGGCGCTGGTGCACGCCGCGCTGACGGATGCCGGCCACGGGGCAGTGCGAGTCGGCACCGTCGACAAGTTCCAGGGTCGAGAAGCCGTTGTGGCGATCGTGTCGCTGGCGGCTTCGTCCGCCGAGTACGCGCCGCGCGGGCTGGGATTCCTCATCATGAAGAACCGCCTGAACGTGGCGGTGTCGCGGGCGAAGTGGGCGGCCTACCTGATCTACTCACCGCTCCTCACCGAGCATCTGCCGCACCGACCGGAGGGAGTGGCCGAGCTGAGCGCGTTCATCACGCTGACCGAGGGGAGCATCAGCGGAAGTCCATGATCGTGCCGTAGAGCGGATACACGTTCCTCAGCGCGCGTGACTCGGGCGAGATGACGAGCGTATCGCCCGCGGAGGAGGCGAAGTCGACGGTTCCGGTCAGCGTCGCCTTCGTGATGACGAACGGCAGGCTTGTTCCGGTGAACGCGTCCGGACTGTCGAGCAGGCCGAAGTGAAGGTGTGGTCCCTGCGACGGGCCGGTGTTGCCGAGCTTGCCGAGCACCTGTCCGGCCTTCACCTTCTCGCCGACGCGCACCGTGAGGCTCCCCGTCTGCAGGTGCCCGTAGAAGGCGTACACGCCGTCGTCGATCTTGAGCATGATGCTGTTGCCTCCGAAGCCCTCTTTGGTCTCGGGCGCCGAGGTGGTGAACGGTGTGGACTCCGCAATGCCGTCCTGGACGGCGACGACCGTGCCGCCAGCGACCGCGAGCACGGGCGCGCCGAAGCCGTAGAACTGCTCGTTGGTGCTGCCGGTCCCGTCGTAGATGCGGTCGCCTCTCGCCAGGGCCCAATCGACGGCGAAGGTCTCCGACGTCGTCAGCCGCAGCCCGCCTGCCGAGAGCCGAAGGTCGCGGTGCACGTTCGGCGAGCAGCAGGCGCTCGTGGCGAGCCATCCCTTCCCCGCGAGCGGGGACTCGATCCGGACCGCGTGCGCACGGTCGACGTCGACCGTCGGGCCTTGCACCGTCGTGTCGTCGACGATGACCGCATCCGGGGCCGTGGGCAGCTTGTAGTCGATGCGGTTGGACACGCGGGCGGGCACCGGGACACCGGATGCCAGCGGCAAGTCGACCTCGACGATCACCGCGGCCGATGCGGCGACGACAGGGGATGCCACGTGGGTGTAGAGCGATTGGGTCGCCGCGGCGAGCGACCGTCCCGTAACAGTGAGGAGGCGGTTGCCATTGGAGCCGCGGACGACCACGTCGGTCAGCGTGACCGGCTCGCCGAACGTGTTGACGACGAGAAGGTCGTACTCCACGTGGTTCCTGCCATCGCTGGCGGGGACGACCTGTGCGCTTTGCACGGGCTGGACCAGAAGCGCGCTCACCCCGTTCGTCGGCGTGGACCTTCCGCTGGGGGAGGCGTTCGTCGGCGACGACGCCGGGGAAGTTGGACCGGCGGAGACAGCGGTGCAGCCCGCGATTGCCAACACAGCGGCCGCCGCCACCACGGTGAGCGATCGCCGTCGACTGGACATGTGCTCATTCTCTCCTCGAAGACGGTTCGCGGTGACGGAACGCTCGAGAGAACGGAGGATTGTTCCCATCTGCTGAGGCGCAGCAGCGGTCGGCGTCGTCGCTCCACTTGTCCGGCTCGCTACCTTTGCTGCGACTGCTCCCGCTCGGCTCGCCGCGCCGCCCGGCGCCTGCCGATCGAGACGCCGATCATGATGGCGCCGATCGCGGCCAGAACGAAGCCGGACGTCTGCAACCAGCCGATGCCGTTGGTCGGCAGCCCGGTGGTCACGGCCATGGCGATCTGATAGCCGAAGCCCGCGGCGATGCCGAGCACGACGAGCACGATGCCGACCGGGAGGAGCGCTTTCACGGCTGACAGCCTACGAGGTGCGCCGGAAAGGTCGATCGGAGCGAGGTCGATCAGAGCGGAGTCGATCAGAGCGGAGTCCGCCCGAGCGGTCGGACGGACGCCGTCATCCCGCGGCAGCGGGCAGGGCCGTCTCGATGGCGGAGATCACCTCGGGCGCATCCGGCTCGGTGCGCGGCCGGAACCGCTGCACCGCACCGTCCGGCGACACCAGGAACTTCTCGAAGTTCCACTGCACGCGCCCGGCCTTGCCCGAGGCATCCGGAGTCTTCTTCAGTTCCTGGTAGAGCGGATGCGCCGACTTGCCGTTCACCTTCACCCGCTCGAACATCGGGAAGGTCACGCCCCACGTCGTCGAGCAGTACTGCTTGATGGCGTCTTCGCTGCCGAGCTCCTGGAGGAACTGGTTACTCGGGAAGCCGAGCACGGCGAACCCGCGGTCGCTGTACGTCTTCTGCAGCACCTCGAGCTTCTCGTACTGCGGCGCGAGGCCGCAGCGGGAGGCGACGTTGACGATGAGCAGCGCCTTGCCGTCGAAGGCGCGCAACGACGACGGCTGTCCGTCGATCGTGGTGAGTGGGAGATCCCAGGCGGACTCGGAGAGGGCGGTCATGCTGGCAGCGTAGATGGGCTGCCGCGCTTTCGGGCGGTAGACCGCCTGTCGCGCATGGCAGCATGAACCCATGGCATCCGGCTACATCGACGACTTCGCCGCGTTCATTCAGGCATCACCCTCCTCGTATCACGCGGCGGCGGACGTTGCCCGTCGGCTGGAGGCCGAGGGTTTCGCGCGGGTCGAGGAGACTGATGCCTGGCCCTCTGCCCCCGCAGATGGAGTCGCGCGTCGCGGCATGCTCGTCCGTGACGGCGCTGTCGTGGCGTGGGCCGCGCCTGCCGACGCGACACCCACAACGCCGTTCCGCATCGTGGGAGCACACACCGACTCGCCCGGATTCAAGCTCAAGCCGAAGCCGACTACCGGTGCCGCAGGATGGCTGCAGGCCGGTGTCGAGGTCTACGGCGGTCCGCTGCTGAACTCGTGGCTGGACCGCGAGCTCGAACTCGCCGGCCGGATCGTCACGACCGACGGCGTGGAGCACCTGGTGCGCTCGGGTCCGCTGCTGCGCATCCCGCAGCTGGCGATCCACCTCGACCGCGGCGTCAACAACGACGGTCTCGTGCTCGACAAGCAGCGCAACACCCAGCCCGTGTGGGGTGTGGGAGACCCGCAGAGCGAGGACCTGCTGGCCCAGGTGCTGGCAGGCAGCGGTGTCGCAGCATCCGACGTCGCCGGCTACGACCTCGTCACCGTCGACACGCAGCCGCCGCGCACCTTCGGACTGGGCGGCAGCCTGTTCGCGTCACCCAGGCTCGACAACCTCAGCTCGGTGTACGCCGGACTGCACGCTCTGCTACCGGCGGCCGGTGACGGCGCCGAGCCGGCATCCGGGCACATCAGCGTGCTCGCCGCATTCGACCACGAGGAGCTCGGCTCCGAGACGCGCTCGGGGGCGAGCGGGCCGATCCTCGACGACGTGCTCTCGCGCATCTCGCGCTCACTCGGTGCAGGCGACGACGAGCGGGCGCGTGCGTACGCAGCGTCGTGGTGTGTGTCGGCGGACGCCGGGCACGCCGTGCATCCGAATTATCAGGAGAAGCACGACCCGGTGAATCGCCCCATCGCCGGAGCCGGCCCGCTGCTGAAGATCAACGCCAATCAGCGGTACGCGACGGATGCCCACGGTGCAGCCCTGTGGGCGCGCCTGTGCGCGGAGGCCAGGGTTCCGTATCAGGAGTTCGTCTCGAACAATTCGGTACCGTGCGGCTCGACGATCGGGCCGCTCACGGCGACACGTCTCGGGATTCGCACCGTGGACGTCGGCGTCCCGCTGCTGTCGATGCACTCCGCCCGCGAGCTGTGCCACGTGGACGACCCCCGCTGGCTCGCCGGAGCCCTCACCGCGTTCTTCTCCGGCGAGTAGGCGCGGCGTCGGCCGTGGTGACCCGAGCGGCCTCAGCGAATCCGAAAGTCTTCGTCCCCGACCGGCGTCTCCTCCGTGACGTCGACGGAGGAGACGGATGCCCACGCCGGGCCGCTCCTGCACCATTCGACGGCCGCGTCGACGTCGTGGCGCGACCCTTCGAAAACCGCTTCCACCGCGCCGTCTGGCAGGTTGCGCACCCACCCGCCGAGGCCGGATGCCCTGGCGAGCTCGGCGCACGAGTACCGGTAGCCGACACCCTGCACACGGCCGCGGACCAGCACGTGCAGCCGGGTGATGTCGGGCATTCGCAGCTCCTTAAGACCGGCCATCCGACGGACGGGAAAAAGATAAGGCATCCGTCCGATTCGGGGTGCCTACCTTAGTCGCGAGCATCGTCTTAGACAACGAAGAGAAGGACGAAGACGATGTACAACGAAGCCCTGATGAACGCCGTGAACGCCGACCGCGAGCGCCTCTATGCGGAGCTCGACCGGGTGCGCAGGCAGCGCGAGATCGCGGCCGAGCGGGCGGCGGAGAGGGATGCCGAACTCGGCGATGCTTCCACGGGATCGGGTCGTTCGCGTCGGCGTGCCGCCGGCCGCACGGCGCCCGTCCGGCACCTCGCCGCGAGGTGACCGGCGGTTCCGTCCCGAGGCGTGTGCAAACGGCGTTCCCCTGTCAGTGGTCAGTGACAGCATGGACTACGTGAGGTCACCGGTCAGCAGCCCCGAGATGATCGGCCGGGAGGCCGATCTGGAGGCGCTGCGGGCCGAGTTGCGCCGCAGTGCCTCCGAGCCGCGCGCCGTCGCCATCGGTGGTGAGGCGGGAATCGGCAAGACTCGCCTGGTGGCCGAGTTCCGCGGCGAGGTCGGTGACGCGCTCGTGCTCACGGGCAAGTGCGTGGACATCGGAACGGAGAACGCGCCGTATGCGCCGTTCGCCGCGATCATCCGCGAACTCGCCTCGGAGATCGGCATCGAAGCACTGCTCGAGGCGGCCGGCCCAGCTCGCGCGGTGCTGTCCGTCGTGCTGCCCGAGCTGGCATCCGCAGAGGGCATGCCGCAGCGTGCCGGAACAGAGCGCCTGTACGAGCTCGTGACGGTGCTCTTCGAGAACGTCGCGCTGCAGCGGCGGCTGGTTCTCGTCATCGAAGACATTCACTGGGCGGACCGCTCGACCATCGAGCTGCTGCGGTTCCTGGTCGGCATGCTCGAGCGGCCCGGCATCCTCATCGTTGTGACCTACCGCAGCGACGAGATCGTGCGGGGGCATCCGTTGCGTCCGGTGCTGCCGGAGCTGGAGCGGTCCAGGCGGCTCACGCGCTGGGAGCTGTCACGGCTCACGCGTGACCAGGTCGCGGCACAGGTGCGGGCCATCGCGTCGCAGTCCCGCGAGAGGCGGACGGGCGATACATCCAAGGGCGCGCTTGCCGGCGACAGGCAGTCGATCGAGGAAGCGCCGTTGGACGATGCGCTGATCGATGACCTGTTCGAGCGCAGCGAGGGCGTCCCGTTCTTCGTGGAGGAACTGGCGGGAGCAAACCCGGAAGGGATGCCCGCGGGATCCGCTGCGCTTCCCGAGACGCTGCGCGAGCTGCTGCTGGCCAGGTATGAGCGGCTGGACGACAGCACCCAGAGCCTGCTGCGGCTGCTGGCCGTCGGCGGATCGTGCGTGCGGCACGACCTGCTCGACCTGGTGTATCCCGCGTCGCCCGCCGAACTGGATGCCGGTGTGCGTGCCGCCGTCGACGGCGGCGTGCTCGTGATCGACGACACTTGCTACGACTTCCGACACGCGCTCGTGCGCACCGCCGTGCTCGGTGAGGTGCTGCCGGGGGAGCGGGTGCGCTATCACACGGCCTACGCGGATGCTCTCGAGACGTTCGCCGCATCCGGTCGCCTCGTCGCGCACGAGATCTCGCAGCATCGCATGGAGGCGCACGACGCCGAGCGCGCCTTTCCGGCGACACTCGACGCGATGCGCGAGGCGCGCCGCGCATACGCGTTCGCCCGTGCCGCGCGCATGGCCGAACGAGCCCTCGAACTGTGGGAGCGCGTCGCACACCCGGAGTCGGTCGCGGGAATGTCGCACACGGCTCTCATGCAGGACGGATCGGCCGCGTGGCGCGACGCCGGCGACACCGAGCGAGCCCTGAACCTGATCGACGCTGCACTGGCGGAGTGCGATCCGGCCGACACCGAACAGCACGCCGGCCTCCTGGTCGACAAGGCCAGGTACCTGGCATCCCTCTCCCGCACCGGCTCGACGCCGCTCCTCGAGGACGCACTCGCGGAACTCGGCGACGACGCGTGCTCCGACACGGCCTCTGCCGTGCTCAGCGACCTTGCCGGTCGGCTCATGCTCGAGGCGCGATTCGACGAAGCGGTGTCCGTCGCGACCAAGGCGTTGTCCCAGGCCGAGACCGCCGGGTCGCTCTCGAGGCGATCGGTGGCGCACAACATCCGAGGCGTCTCGCTCGTCGGGCTCGGCCGGGTGGAGGACGGGCTCGTCGACCTCGAGCGGGCGGGAGAGCTCGCCGCGATGCGCGACGGCGCCATGCTGCGCTACCGCGTGAACTCGTCGGACGTCATGCACCTGATCGGCCGGTACGCCGACGCCGTGGAGATCGGCAACGCCGGCGTCGAGCGGGCTCGCCAGCTCGGAGTGCAGCGCACCAGCGGCGTGATGCTGGCCTCGAACACCGTCGAGCCGCTGGCCGCGCTCGGGCGCTGGGACGAGGCGTTCTCGCTGCTGGAGCCGGCGCTCGCGCTGAACCCGGCGCCGGGTTTCCGAGTGCACCTGCAGCGCACCAAGCTGTGGCTGCTCACCTGGAAGGGCGATCTCCGGACGGCCGACGAGCTGTGGCGCGCCTGGGAACCGATGATGAGCGTTCAAGGCGAGATCGAGGTGCAGTCCCGTCTCGGCTCGGCGCGCGTCGAAGCCGAGCTCGCACTGGCCCTCGGCGACGTCGAACGGGCCTGGCGGGCCGTGAGCGTGCTGCTGCGCGACCACCGCACGATGAGCGGATACGACCTGCCGCTGCTGGCGGATGCGGCACGGACGCTCGCGCTGCTGCGTTCGCGAGCGGGTACGGGCATCCTCGATCACATCGACCTCGGGTCGGCGGAGGCCGGGCTGCGCGAGGTGCTCGCGACGGCGCGGGATTGGCCGACCGCCCCGGTGTGGGTGCCGCTCTTCGAGGCAGAACTGGCCGCCGACGGAGCGGATGCCGCTGCCTGGCAGGCGGCGGTCGACGCGACCGGACTGCCGGCGGCGCCCCAGCACCTCGAGCCGTACGCGCGATTCCGGCTCGCGCAGGCGCTCCTGGCATCCACCGGGAACGCACTGGGAACGGCGCAGCACCGTGCCGCCGCGCAGCGTGAGGAGGCGCACCGTCAACTCGGGCTGTCCCGGGATGCCGCGTCTCAGCTGGGGTCGGGACTCCTGCTGGGCTGGCTCGACGAGTTCGCGCAGCGTGCGGGCCTCGTCAGTGCGCCGGACCACGCGACGGTGGCCAACACCCCAGCACTGCGGCTCACCGAACGCGAACGGCAGGTGCTCGACCTCATCGCTCAGGGGCTGAGCAACAAACAGATCGGCGAGCGGCTCTACATCAGCACGAAGACGGCGAGCGTGCACGTCTCCGCGATCCTGCGCAAGCTCGGCGCCACGAGTCGCACCGAGGCGGTCTATCTCGCGGGCCGCGAGCCGGCGACCGCGTAAGGGCTCCGCTGCTCAGCGGTTGCGTGCGATGCGCTCCGCCCGTTGCTGCTTGACCCGCGCGTTCTCTGCGCGCACCGCAGCCTGCGTGGCACGCTCGCGCACGAGCCACTCCGGGGGAGCAGCGAGCAGGTCGCGGATCTGTGCCGTGGTGAGGGCATCCTTCACACCGGCCCGTGCCAGACCGCTCGTGGACACCCCGAGTTTGCGGGCGACGACCTCGCGCGGATGAGGGCCATCGCGTCTGAGGTCGACGAGCCACTGCGGTGCGTCGGCCTGCAGCGCGGCGAACTGCTCGCGCGTGATCCCGCCTGCACGGAACGACTCGGGCGTTGCGGGCAGGTAGACGCCGAGCTTCTTCGCGGCCGTCTCCGGCTTCATCGCGCCGGGACCCGGTTGCAGCGTCTCGCTCATCCTTCAAGGTTAGGGCGTGCCGTGGGCCAGGCGACACGCGTCAGAGGCGACGCGCCCGGGTCGGCGCCGCACGCACGCCATACGCTGGGACGATGGATCCCTTCCGGCTCGCCTACGTGCGCGGCGTGACGCCCGCGAAGTGGGTGCGCATCTGGGAGGAGCGGATGCGACGCATCCCGATCGAACTCGCACGCATCGATGAGCCCGAGCAGGTCTCGACGCTGCGTGATGGCCGAGCAGACATGGCGTTCGTGCGGCTACCGATCGACCGCGACGGTCTGCACGCGATCCCGCTGTACGAGGAGCGACCCGTGGTGGTCGTGCCGAAGGACCACGCCATCGCAGCGGCGGACGGCGTGACGCTCGCGGAGGTGGCGGAGCTCGGCGAGCCGGTGCATCCGTTCGATCCGGCCGTCGAAGACACCCTGGCGCTCGTCGCCGCCGGCGTCGGAAGCGTTGTGGTGCCGCAGTCCGTCGCTCGACTGCACTCCCGACGCGACCTCGTCGCCCGGGATGTGACGGATGCCGAGCCCACCCGCATCGCGCTCGCCTGGCTCAGTGACCCGCGGCCACCGCGTAGCGGCGAGCAGCAGCACCGCATCGACACCTTCATCGGCATTGTGCGCGGCCGCACCGCGAACAGCTCGCGCCGCTGAGCCGGGTACCCTGCACTCTCCCATGGGGCCCGTGCGCTCCCGGATAGCCTGAGGGGATGAGCGCGGCCGACAGCATCCA
>NZ_JBQCIE010000032.1:0-7395 GCF_051954055.1 Humibacter sp.
CTGGCCGTGCTCGACCTCGTGGAGCGAGCGGGGATGTCGGCGATCGTCGGCTGCATGATGGAGAGCCACGTCGGCATCGCGGCCGCGAGCGCCGTCGCTGCCGTGATCGACGGACGGTCCGGGTCAGCGACCGCGCACGACCTCGACGCCGGCCTCTGGCTGAGGGAGTCGCCCGTGCTGGGCGGCATCGAGTACGACGGCGAGACCGTGACGATGTCCGCCGAGCCCGGGCTGGGCATCCGCAGGCTGCGCTAGCCGCACAGGCGCTGACGGGAACCCGTTTCACTGACAGAAAACGCGAACATCGACGGACACGGTGCGCATTCTCCGTCAGTGAAACGGGATCTCACCTCAGCTCGCGGAGCCGAGGCACGTGCGCGACGAGCGGGCCGCGGCCGGAACCGCGGTCTCCCCGGTCGGGAGTGCACCGTGCACCGCGTAGTACACGATGTCGGTCGCACGCTCCTGCGTCTGCGACGCGGTCGCCGCCGCACCGTTCATGAACAGGTCGGCTCCCGGCAGCACGTTGAGCAGACGGGTCACGTAGTCGAACGGCGTGCTTCCCGGATCGACGGCGGAAGGGTTCGTCCACCCGCACGTGTTGTACTCGAGCGCGTTCAACGCCGCCTGGCCGACCGCGACCACGAAGTAGTTGCCGGAGAGCGTTGCCGCCCACGCGACCTGGAACGAGGTGGTCACCTGGCTCGCCGGCAGACCGGCTGCGCCCGCCGCGGCCTGCGCAGCGGGCAGGTCCCCCGATCCGGCCGAGTACACGAGCACCCGGTCGGCGAACGTCGCGGGCGTCTTCGGCAGTGCCTGCGTGGTCCACGGACCGCTCGGCGGTGCCGTGTCGCCCGTGGTGTCCATCGCGGGGCCGGACGCCGTGTCGAGGTACACCTGCAGCGGCTGGTGCGCGATCGGCTCGGCTGCGATGCCCGTGACGGCGGTGGCCGTGCCGGGAAGCGCCGCGGTCTGCCAGCCCGAACCGTCGTTGTACGTCACCGCGGGATGCCCGTCGCTACCCAGGTAGGCGACGACCGTTCCGAGCGGCTGGGCCGGTCCGTCCACGAGCGTTCCCGGCGGGTTCGGGAAGTTCCCGATCGGGCCGGACACCGCACTCGGCAGCTCATACGTCGACGCGGAGATGGCGCCGGCGGCGGGGCTTCCGGGGAGCGCCGTGATGTTCCACGCGCCGCGCGACTTCTGAGTCACCTGAACCAAAGCGGGACCGCCGTCACCGCTCACACCAACAGCACCGTTGACGATCACACTCGCGACGCCATCAGGGGTCGTGACCGCCGACAGCGTCGCATCCTTCGATACGCCGACCTTCGAGGGCACCGCCGGCCATTCGCTCCCGGACTGAGAGATCGTCGTGAGCTTGCCGTTGTGACCGATCGCGAACAGCGTCGGTCCGCTCGCCGTCTCGCTCACCGTGAGGGGCGCGGGGTTCACCGCGAAGTCCGTCAGCGTGCTGGTCGACCACGTGCCAGAGCTCTCGCTCGTCTCGTTCAGGTAGCCGTTCGCGTCCACGAAGAACACCTCGGGTCCGGATGCCGTGTACACAGCGACGACGTCGGCTCCTTCGGCGGGCTTGCCCGGCAGGTCCTTGCTCACCCATCCGTTCCCGCCGAGGTACGACTCGGCCAGCGAGCCGTCCTGCGCGCGGTAGTACGCGTGCGGGGTCGTCGCGGAGTTCACCTCGGGGTCGATGTACGACAGCGCGGCGATCGCTCCGCTGGACGCCGGTGTGCCCGCCGCCTGCAGCTCGAGCCAGCTCGCGCCATCCCACACATCCGCCGCGAGACCGTCGCCGGCTCGCACGAACCTGTAGTACGAAACGGGATAGCTGGAGTACCACGTGTCGGTCGACGCCACGGCCGCGACGCTCGCGGACGCGCCCACCACGTTCACGTTCTTCGTGATCGTCGAGATGGTGCCGAAGCTGGAGGTCGCAGTAACCGTGATCGTGTGCATGCCGGGCGTCGCGAACGTGTGCGTCACATCCGCGCCGTTGCTGTTGGTCGCGCGGCCGTCGCCGAACGTCCAGTAGTACCCGGTGATCGAGCCGCCTGCCTCCGTGGCACTGGCGTGATAGACGGCATCCGTGCTCACTACCGCCGTGTCGGGACCCGAGATGGATGCCTGCGGGTTCGCGTGCTGCGCCGCCGTCGGCGGGGAGACGAGCGCCCACACCTCGCCAGAGCTCCACGTCTTGTGCGCGAAGGTCGTCAGGTCGAGCTTGGTGTCGTGCTCGACCTTCACGTTGGTGGAGCTGCTGAAATCGCCGTTGACCATGTCGACGGTGCCGTCGGCGTTCACCGCGACGATCAGTCCCACGTGGTCGGCATAGCGCGCCGGGGATATCGCGCCGGCGTGGAAGAACACGACGGCGTCGCCCACCTGCGGGGTACCGGAGTCCGCCACCGGGTTCTGGCCGTCGTCGAGGGCCCACTGCACGAAGCTGGATGCCGCGGCGTTGACGGTGTTCATGTCCTGCGTCACGCCGGCCTGCTGCCACACCCACTTGGCGAAGTCCGAGCACCAGTTCTCGTTCGAGTTGCGAACGTTGAACGTCGAGTCGTACCCGCAGCCGTTCGAGTTGGCGGAGAACCCGGCAACCATGGTGGTGTACGGGTTGCAGTTGAGGCCGCCGAACCCGGTCACGACCGGGTTGTCTCCTCTGCCGACCTGGCTGAGCGCGATACTGGCGATCTTGTCGCGCAGTGCGCTGTTATCCGCAGTGGATGCCTGCGACGCTGTCGTCGTCGCGACGGCTGCGGTGGCATCTGTGGATGCGGTGTCGGCGAAGGCCGGCTGCGCCAGCGCGAACGTCGCGATCAGCGCCGCGGGCAGTGCCAGTGCGACCCACCGCCCACGCCTCGGTGGTGGAGCAGCTCCGGGCCCGGAGCCGAGATCTGTGTCGTGTGCGTGTGCCACTTTGTCATCCCTCCTTTGGGAGAATCCGGCCCCCCGATGGGCCGGAAAGAAGCTGTGTTCGGTTACCTCGTGTTCGGTTCGATGTCGGCGGTCAGCAGCGCCTGCGCCACCGCTCTGATGACCTCACGTCCCTGCTGCGGCTCGTAGCCGCGGGTACAGATCGCGAGGAAGCACCGGGACCCTGCCGGTCCCACGAAGGCGACGTCGTGTTCGACACCTGGCACGTCGCCCGACTTGGATCCCCAGGGCGTTCCGCTCGGAACGACGGATCCGATGCGCGGATGCTCCTGCGCCTCCAGCACACCGCGCATCCAGTCCGCGTTGGTGCGGGTGGTGAGCCCGCTGCCGACGATGCGGCGAGTGATCGCGGCGAGGTCGGCCGGAGTCGACTCGTTGGTGAGGCCGGAGCGCATCGCGCACGGATCGCCGATCCTGCGCTCCATGCGTGTGTCCTGCGCGCAACAGAGCCGGAACGCCTCGGCGATCGGTGCCCGGCCGAGCCGGTCGAACAGCACGTTGGTCGCTTCGTTCGACGACCGGGTGATCATCATGGCGACCAGGTCGCGGATCGTGGCCCGTTCGCCGTCCGCGGGGAACTCCGGGTCGCTGTCCTCCGGATCGAGACGGAAGGTCTCGGTGACTCCCTCGGCGCCCAGGCACTCGAACTCCCGGTGGCACTCGAGCGTGTCGTCCAGACTCAGCTCGCCCCGCTCCGCCGCGATCACCGCCGCCAGCATCACGCCGAGTTTCACGGTGGATGCCGCATAGAAGACGGTGCGCGCGTTGCGTGATGCGAGCATCCGGCCCTGCTCGTCGAGCATGGCGTACGCGACGACCGGGACACCGTCGCTCGCTCGCGTCACGACGGGACTCATGGCATCCTCCGGCTGCGTGCTTCTTCCACCGCTCGCCTACCGGTCTCCGCGGAGTCGGGTGAGGCTCTCGCGACTCGTCTTCAGTGCTTGGACGCTCGCCTCGTATGTGGTGCGCGCGACGCCGACGAAGATGTAGTCGACGATGGTGAGCTGAGCGATGCGGCTGGCCATCGCGCCGGAGCGGAACGTGGTCTCGCGCACGGAGGTGGTCAGCACGAGGTCGGCGTCGCGGGTGACCGGCGAGTCCGGGACGTTCGTGATCGCAACCGTCGTGGCTCCTCCGGCGCGGGCGACGCGGAGCAGTTCGCAGACCTCGCGGGTCTGGCCGCCGTGCGAGAAGCCGATGACGACGTCGCGCGGTCCCAGCAGCGATGCGGAGCTGACGGCGTCGTGGGCATCCGTGAATCCGAGTGCGATCCGTCCGATGCGCAGCAGCTTCTCCTTGAGATCGCGGGCGCCCATGTTGCTGGCCGCCACTCCGAACGCGACGGTGCGCTGCGCTGCGGCGACGGCGTCGATCACCTTCTGCAGGGTTTCGAGGTCGAGGCTCGCTGCGGTCTCGCGGATGCCGAACAACTCGGACCCGCTGATCTTCGCGACGGTCTCAGCGAGGGTGTCCGTCGGTGCGATGTCGGATCCATAGCTGCTCGCCGCCCCGAGTTGCGCTGTCTCGGCCGCGAGCTCCGCCGCCATCTGCAGCTTGAGTGCGGCGTAGCCGGCGAAACCGAGCGTGCGGGCGAACCGCACGAGCGTCGTCTCCGACGTCTCGCAGAGTCGTGCGAGCTCCGTGATCGTGAGCTCGAGCACGGCCTGTGGCCGAGCGATGATCACCTCGGCGATGCGTTTCATCGAGGGCGGGTAGCCATCCGTCAGCGCTTGAATGCTCGACTGGATGCTCATGGCCGGGCACATCCGCGCGGGATGTCAATGGTTTTCATGTTCGGGCTCACCGATGGCGATGATATCCATCCGCAGCGTGCGAGTCGACCCCTGGTCGTAGCATCGGGAGGATGAAGCGGTCACGTCGTCGCGTCCGGCGGCTCTCGATCGCGCTCTCCGCAGCTGGAGTCGTCGCGCTCTCGCTGACCGGATGCACCGGCGGCCCGGAAGCACCCCCGTTACGCAACAGCACTCAGACCGTCACGCGTGCTCCTGAGCCGACACCGGCATCCTGTCTGGCCTCCGAGCCCGAGGTGCGCGCGACGGGGATGGGCCAGGTCGAGGTGCAGGTACTCGGCACGGGGAGCAAGGTCGTGGTGATCTCGAACCAGAGCGGGCAGGACTTGTGTGGCTGGAAGGCTGTCGCCGAGGCGCTCGTCTCCCGCGGATATGAGGTCGCGCTCTACGACTACGTCGGGGCCGCCGATGAAAACGCGGTCACGATTGCGACCCTGATGCGCGCGCAGGGTGCGACGAAGCTCGCTCTACTCGGAGCATCCCAGGGTGCGAAGGCATCCATCATCGCTGCAACGCGCACGTCGGTCCCGCCCGACGCGCTCGTGGCGCTCTCCGGTGAGCAGTACCTCGAGGGTCAGGATGTCTCCAAGTCGGCCGCGAAGCTCCGGTGCCCCACTCTGTTCGTCACGGCGGACCACGACCCGTTCGACGCGACGTCGGCGAACGAGGAGTTTCAGCGGGTGGCGCCCAAGGGAGTGAGCACGCTCACGGTGGTGCCGGGAACGGATCACGGCATCCAGTTGCTGGGGCATCCGGATGTCTCGGCGCAGGTCTTCGCGTTCCTGCAGGCGCATCTCGGGTGATGGGTCAGCTGACGCCGGTGCGCTCGGCGTACTCCTCGAGTCGGCGCTGAGCCTCGGCGTACGAGGTGGCGGCGGGTGCGAGCCCGCCGGCGCGGATGGTCTCGGCGACTCCGACTGCCGCATCGATGGCCGCGCGGATCGGAAGCGATCCCGTGCTGACACGGCGGATGCCCAATTCGCCGAGCTGAGCGAGCGTCAGCCGGGGCGTGACAAGAACGTTGACCGGCGCAGGGATGCTTGCGGCGAGGGTCTCGAGAAGGTCCGGTTCGGCGGCACCGGGCACGAAGATCCCGTCGGCGCCGGCGTCGAGGTAGGTCTTCGCGCGATCGATCGTCGCGTCTGGAGAGTCATCGATGTGGAACCAGTACGTGTCGACGCGGGCGTTGACGAAGACGCCGGGTGCGGCGCGTTTGATCGCCGCGATCTTCGCTGCGACGAGTGATGGGTCGACCAGTCGGGCGTGCTGTGAGTCCTCGAGGTTGATGCCCGAAACGTCGAGTTCCGCGACGAAGCCGCCGACCTCGCTCGGGTCGTCGCTGTAGCCGTCTTCGATGTCTACGGACACGTAGGCGGGAAGCGCACGGAGCCGATGAACCAGTTCTCGGGTCGCACCCCGGCTCGACCCGGCACCATCGGGTGTGCCTTGCGCGGCGTTCACGCCGAAGCTCGTCGTGCCGACAGCCGCGAAGCCGGCGGCGACGAAGCCGAGCGCCGAGGCGACATCCCACGCGTTCGGCAGCAGCAGTGGCTGCGGACCGGCGTGCAGTTCGGCGAAGCCCTGCCCGGATACTGGATGCGCGTCACTGTCTGGCGTCATGGGGTGATTCTCGCTTGCCGGACGGCCCGCGTCGATCCGCCGAAAGCAGCGAGAGCGCAAGCGCATCGGTTATCGCCCCGAACTCCGCAGTGTATTGCTGATGCCAAGAGCCGTCATTCGCGTAGCTTGGGCCGTGTGAATTCTTGGCCGGTGTCTCGCCAGGTTCCGTGGGGGTCGATCCATCCGGGTGCGCGGACTTGTGGTTTCCCGTTGTGCATGCGGATCGCCCATCCGCCGGTGTCGATGCTCTGATGGTGGTACCAGCACACGGCGGCCCCGTTGCTGGTGTCGGTGGGTCCCCCTCTGGAGTGTTCTTGAACGTGGTGGTATTCGCACCACCCGGCCGGTACCCGGCAGCCGGGGATCACGCACGTTTTGTCGCGGGCGGCGATCGCACGGCGTTGCTGGGCGGTGAAGCAGCGTTCCGGCGCCCACAACGAGAGAATCTTCCCCTTACGGAGGAGGAGTTTCTGGATGCCGCCGGCGCAGGCGAACTGGGTCACCGCCGCCATCGGGATCGGCTCCTCCACCCCGTCGATCCACCCGGCACCACGTCCCTCTACCAGGTCGTGTTGGTCGACGGTGACCAGGACGGTCGGCGCAGCACCACCCATCGACGCCACCTGGGCGGACCGGGCGGCGGCGTCGATCAGGGACGCGAACGCATCATGCCGCCGCTGCGGCGACGAACGATCATCCCAAGCGTCTTCACCCGGTTGATCCCCGTCGAGGAACACCGGCTTCGACTTCGGAGACACCACCGCGGCGAGTGCTTGCTCCAACTTGCCGGAGATCTCCGGCATCAACTCCATCCGATACCGCACCAACCCACCATGGGTGCCCAACCGGGTGAGGGTGCGGTGGGCCTTGACCCTGGTTCTTGGACACGCTGATTCCGGCCTTGTGTCGGGGAAGCGAGATGATCGAAGTCATGTCCAGGAAGAACTACTCGGACGAGTTCCGGCGGCAGGCTGTGGACTTATATGAGTCCACTCCCGGCGCG